>CAXUIV010000043.1:2211-14976 GCA_964250875.1 uncultured bacterium | reverse complement strand
TGAAATCGAAGTTTTAGGCTCCTCTCCCTCCAAGATGTTGTTAATATTGGCGTCACCTACAATCTCTTCTGTCGTACCGATGACTGCTTGTTTGATTTGAGCAACTTTTTCAGAAAGTTCTTGGCGAGTTTTAGGCGTGAGCAAATATCGTTTAACAAACCAAATTGAGTAGACGAAACCGATCAATTGTAGCAACGACCCCATTAATGGAATAGCGAGAATGAAGCCAAGGAGCATTAGCACGAAATTAACAGCAATAATCGCGAGTGCAATAAGCGGAAGCGCAATCACAATTGGCTTATACTGTTGCCAATAGGCGCTAATATACTTGAAAGGATAGTTGAAAAAGTCAGCTATCGTGGCTTGATCGCGTTCCCAAGCCAATCGGCGCTGCTCGTTCAATAGAGAATCCGGAGCGATTTGAGCTTCAGAAGGAGAGGTTGACAGGCTAGGTAGTAGGTCTTGAACAATCTGCTCATCAGAAGGAGTCATCGTAGTTCCAGGGTTAGTCGGAAGTTCTGTCGTCATAACTTTTGCACCGTTCTTTTTTAGAATCCACTAAGATCTAGACTCATTGAGCCTAATCTGCCGAAGCAGCATGTAGCCATGACATCAGGCACAGCATGGATGTAGCTTGTTGATAAATTGCAGGCAGAACCATCGGGATCCACCTGCAATATTAAAAGCACCAGAAGTCGGCAATTGTGCATTGCTGTAAGTGCTTGTAAGCTAAGCTAATTAAACAGACTTGTCAGGACGCTGGTTAGGAGGACGCACCACTGGATTACCGTCCGTCTTAACATCTAACTCTTCTCGTCTCAGCTGCTCTTCCGCGTTGACCGTGGAGCGATCAACCTCTTTTCTAACGTTCACTTCTTCACGCACAAAAGCTTCTTTGCGAACGTCAGCTGTCTCTTCGTAAACTTCCACGCGAGCGACTGCACCCTCGCCAAAGTTAACGCTGCCAGGAGCAACAGCGGTACCAGCATCGGTTGGAGTTGTACGCTCAATCACCACTCGCTCTTTTTCAATTGGAACTGAGACTTTGGCTGTTTCAGTTTCAACCCGCTTGCCAACTGCGACTTCCCCAGTCTTTTCCCGCTGCTTGTCTGCAATCAGCCGCTCTTCGTAGAGTTTAAAGGTTGAATCAGCTCGGTCCCATGCAGCACGGGTAGCGGGCTTCGCTTTGTCCCAGGTTAAACCTGCCTTGCTTTGGCTCTTCTCATATTCACTTTTCAGCTCTGGCTCAACCTCATCAAAGCTCTTTTTGGTCTCAGCATGACGCCCATAAGCTTCGTAGCCAGTGCGGTAGGCTGGCTGGTAATCTTCGTACTGCCGACCTGGTTCAACATAAGGTTGAGTAGCGTGGTTGGTCCGCCAGTACTCATCCTCAACAGTGGGGTTGATGGATTCAGCTGCACTCTTTCCAGCTAAACCGCCGCTGACGGCACCAACAACGGCACCGATAATCGCTCCCACTGGACCGCCGACTACACCACCAATCGCAGCACCAGCCGCACCGGCACCAGCTGCACCGAGACCTGTGCCTACGGGATGAGCACCTGGTTCGCCCGTGATTGGATCGCGATTGGCATCATGGGCGTCAATTGGCTTGTTTGGATCAGACATGATCTTATCTCCTAATCTTGGTTGTGTAATTTGAAGCTGTTTTGCATCGGTTTCAGTTCTGATGCTTAGGCGCAGAACTTACCTTTCTATTGCAAACTTTTCTCTTCAACATCAACAGCTTTTGGATGGACTTTTTTGTCTTCAGATCCACACAAGAGCTATTTTGCAAACTAATCTTGTCCACACCTATACATTAAAACATCTCTATTTTTTTGTCTCTATCCAATGACTGATCCAGCGTTTTTCTATAGAGTCAAATTCCTGAATTTCATTGCATCTTCAAGTTGTTGCAGTTGAAAATAAGGAATCAGGATATTCCCCTGATTCCTCAGACAAAGGCTTGTCTTAATCAATCGATATTGATTTCTGTCTTCCGAATAACTTTCTGCTTTTCAAGAACTGACCTTTTATGATTTGGTAGGCCAGCTTGTAGATTTGGAAGTCGTTGGGCTTTTCTCTTTCAGCAACACTCCTCGTGACGTAGTGAAAAGCGTGAAACAAGGCATTCAGCCCTGAAATAGCATCCTCTGTAGGAATGGATTTAGTCGATGAGATGTCTAAATTGGTGACATAGTTTAATTTATTAAGACTTGCTAACCTCTCTAACTTATTTTCATGCACAAGGCGAGCAATTTTAGTGAAGTCAGCGCCGATCACTTGAGCAATTTTTCTCGCTGTCCTTTCGTCTGGACCGCTTCGCTTAAGACATATCCAGCCCAAACCAGCGCGAGAGATTCCAACCTGTTTGGCAAGTTGGCTCATGTTAGTGTGCGGGTTATCTTTGATGTGCTGTAAAACAAGCCGTCCGAAAGCCGAACAGTTTTCTTCACTTAGCTGTAACAAGTTCATCTTCTTAAACGTCGAACTGTTATTGATGGAGAGTAGAAACAAATTGATATGTATTTACTGTAGCGATTGGCTCTATCGCCTCCATTAGAGGGTGCTGACAGTTACAGTAAATAGATGTATCAACTGAAACTAATTCTTAGGTTAATATATATTATTAAAACTTTAGTTTATTGTATTCGCATATACCAGAAGGCATAGCGGTTCAGATTTTTGTCGCTTTTTCCCGCGTCATGCTGAAAGTATCGAGGCTTTGTGCAACAGAATTACCCACAAGTAACATGTAGAAATGTCCCACGGAACGCCTCTGTATAGGAGCGCTCCCAATTAACTCATTCAGAATTGATGTATTGATTACTCATGCTTTTTCAGAATTAGAATTGCTACTTAAAGCTGTATGTTTCTCCCACACCACATGAATTTTAACGATTATAAAGCCGGGAAACAGAATAAGAAAGCCCTCAAGAAATTTGAAGGCTTTTTGCATTCACTGAGACTGCTATTCTCTTTAACTTCAGATTGAAGCTGAGTACCTGCGGTTATGTTCTAACAGTGCCGTGTGTCAAAGCAGTACGTGAACGACGGGCACCGAGGCTCGCGCCGAAGAGAGAAGAAGCTAGTGCTAACAAGGAACCAATGGCAAAAGACCAACCAGCTTTCGCGGCATTGCCAGCAATATCTCTCGTCTGGTCAGCAGTAACGTTAGGTGCATTCTTCGGCAGAGTTAGGCCATTCTGTTGAGCCTGATTGATTGCAGCTCCAGCATTCGATGCCGCCACGCCGAAAGCTCCAGACACACCACTAGAAATGAGCCAGGCGCTAACTGCCAGCGTAGTAGCCCATAGGATTGCACCGTTCAGCAATGCACTGCTTTTGCTCATAGGACCACAGGCACGGGCTGTGACCCAACCACCGATGAACAGAGAAATCAACAAGCTGATAATCGACCAAATTCCGACAGCAGAGCCTACACCCCCTGCATCAGAACGCGGGGCACCAGAATTGGCGATTGACGACAAACCGATGGCAACGCCAAAAGCGCTCAAGACAAGCTGAGAAGCAAGTGCTGTGAAGAGTCCAGCTAAAATCGGACCCCAACGCACACGATCATGGTATTCCCCGTTATGAACAGCCACGACGGGTTCGGTAAAGTCTCCAATTGGTCTATCAGTGTATGCCATCATCCCTCCAAATAATTTGTAACCAGCGACCACAACGTTGTCTAGACGTCAAAACTCGGTGAAATTTCTTTTTTAACCCGCTAACGGTTCCAGCAGCACCTGCAAGCTATACCGCTTTTAGTTGCGCCATGACTCGCTTTACAGGTATGAAACTCTAAGCAAAACAAGTTTGTTTACTTGCACAATAGAAGAGTGCTGTAAAAGGATCGCCTACCGTTGGATAGATATTGGACTTTTGTTGCAGCAGCTAAATATACCAAATCTATTAAAGAAAGATCTCAGTTCACTGTAAAGACGCTTGGAAGACTTTAGGCACAGATCCTAATAAGACTCAAGAGGGATGAATGAGTGCTAGTTTTAATCTCTACTGTTAAGTAAATGCATTGCAAATACTTTAAACACAGAGGAAGCAGAAAGCATGCCACTCCACAAGATTCGGGACTTTGACGCCCAATATCGCAACCACTTTGAGAACCAGGATCTCATTGGCTACGATCTGTATGCAGGTGCAGATATAGTTGGTTCCGTTGATGACATGTTGGTCGATGACTCAGGGAACATCCGTTATTTGACCGTTAACACAGGTGCTTTGGTCGCGGGAAAGAGCGTCTTGCTGCCCATCGGTCGGGCTAAGATTGATTTCTCCAGTCGTCGGGTTGATGTCAATGGCCTCACTCGGACCCAGATTGAAGCCCTGCCTCAATACAACGGCAACATGCCCGTTGACTATGAGCATGAAGAGCAAGTGCGCAGTGTCTATCGTCCCATGGCTGCTGGTGCATCTGTTGATGCCTCTGCACCTCTGGATTATGACCGCAACACCTATGCTTACGAGCGTGACCCAGCACTGTATAACTTGGATGAGAGCAACCACCAGAACCTGCGGTTGTACGAAGAGAGGCTAATTGCCAGCAAAACCCGCGTTAAGACAGGTGAAGTGGCAGTGGGCAAGCGGGTAGAAACCGAGACGGCTAGAGTCTCTGTCCCCCTCGAAAAAGAGCGCGTGGTCATCGAGCGCACCACACCAGCAGGTGCTGGTACAGCCGTGACACCAGGTGAGGCGTCCTTCGCTGAAGGGGAAGTAGCACGAGTGGAAGTGTACGAAGAGAACGCAGATATCCGTAAGGAAGCCTTTGTGCGTGAAGAAGTCAATGTCAGAAAAGAAGTTGATAAGGAAACTGTCAATGCCGAAGAGACGCTGCGTCGAGAAGAGCTAGACATTAACACGCAAGGAAAGCCAGTTGTAGATAGGGGAACTGACTCGCGTGGCAAGCAAGCGAAATAACCGCTCGGACAGCCAAGCGTAGAGCAACCCTCAGCACCTAGAAGCATTTAGGCAGGGCTATTCCTGGCTCTGCCTGTGTCGCTCCTCAAAATCAATATCTAGTAAGAGCTAAGAGTCGATAGTATGGGAATTCAAACAAAGGAAGCGTCAGTCGCCTCTTTCGCATTACTGCTGACGTTAGCAACTGTTCCTGGGTCAATTGTATCGTTCAAACTCGATCCGGTACTGGCGCAATCAGCTTCTGACGTGCCAACTTCAACCGCCCCTAATGGGAAGACGGTAAGAATTGATGGCTCAAGCAGCATGAAGGTTACGAATGAGATCCGCAAACAGCAGCTACAGCAGCGGTCTCCTGGCACAAACGTTGAGATTAACTACAACGGTACAAACGCTGCTCTGCAATCCGTGGTGGATGGCAAAACTGATTTGGCAGCGGTGGGTCGCCCCCTCACGGCGCAAGAGAAAAAAGGACTTGTTGTCGCTCCGCAAAAACGGCGCAAAATTGCGATCGTAGTTGGACCTGAGAATCCTTTCACTGGGAACTTGACGTTCGACCAGTTCGCCAAGATCTTCCGAGGCGAAATCACGAATTGGTCGCAAGTGGGAGGTCCACCGGGACCAATTACATTGATTGACCGACCCCAGACTGACGACACTCGTCAAGCTCTTGGAACATACGCGGTTTTTAAGCAGGCTCCTTTCGTGGCGGCTGCTGGTGCAGTAAAGCTGTCTGACGATAGCACCGATGCGGTGATCAAAAAACTGGGAACCAGGGGCATCAGCTACGTGATTGCTGACCAGGTTACGAACACTCCAGGTGTTCGCATTGTCCCTATGCACAAGACGTTGCCGAGTGACCCCCGGTATCCTTTCTCGCAACCGCAGGCTTATGTCTACAAGGGACTCACACCCGTTCCCGTCGTAGCTGCCTTCTTGGGTGACGCATCAGCCCCTATCGCTGCCAGCCCTCAAGCATCCCCGGCTTCACCTCAAGCAGCCCCAGCCCCAGTTCCTGCTCCAGCAGAAAACAAAGGATTTCCTTGGTGGTTGCTGTTAATTCCCTTAATTGGTGGCTTACTGTGGTGGTTACTGAGACGTCGCCCAGCACCCGCAGTTGAGGCGGTAGCAGTGCCTAAGGTTGTTCCGGTTGCTCCGGTTGCGCCAGTGGTTCCGGTTCCGCCAGTCGCGCCAGTAGTTCCAGTCGCGCCAGTTGCTCCCGTCATTCTGGATGAGCAACAGCCAGACATTACGCTCTATGGAGAGCGGTTGGTGGCCGAGAAGACTCGACAAAAAGTGGGGGATGTAGCACTCGGTAAGCGGGTGGAGACAGAACAAGCACAGGTTTCCATCCCGATTGAAAAAGACCGCGTGGTGATCGAGCGCACAACTCCAACCGAGACTGGGAGCGTCGTGCCGGGTGATGTGGCTTTCGGTGCTGGGGAAGCCCGAATCGAAACTTACGAAGAAACGCCTCAGATTCGTAAGGAAGCCTTTGTACGTGAGGAGGTCAGCGTTAGAAAAGAAGTTGATCAAGAAACCGTCAGTGCAGAAGAAACGCTACGTCGGGAAGAATTAGACATCAGTACAAAGGGTCATCCTGCTGTAGATGAGGAGAATTATCCCCCACGCCCAAATAATTCATCCAGATAGTCTTACCAAACATAACTCTATTGAAGAAGGAGCAGACATGAATATTTCCCATCGCGTTCGTCAAAGTTCAACGGCTCTCGTTTTGGTGCTCGTTCTAGCTTTCACCACGGCATGCAGCAGTATCGGTATTACAACTCGCTCATACGAGCATCCCGCCAGCATCAATCGCAGCATTGAATATGGACAACTGGCACGGGGCGACTCACCCGCAGGTCAAGAGTTTGGTGATTGGGTGGTTGAAGCCAGCAAAGGCTTAATCAAAGACGCATTTGTGCGTGACAACAACAAGCTAGGAGCGATGATTTCCTCCCAAGTTCGTCCTGACGAGGTCAAAGCGTTAGCTCAGTCGCTCACTCAGGGCTTCCGGAAAAACTTCCCCAATCAAGACCTGAGCGTCTTAATGTATGGACCCAACAAAAAACTGATCTTAACAGCTCGTTACGACGAGCAGTCGAAGCAAATTGAGTTCCAGTCAGCCAGCTAGACACGGTCAGCTAATCGCCTCATGACCGAGTGCCACTTGTTTAACTCGGTCATCTCAACACTCATTTCACAAGGACGTTAAAACAATGCCGAGCAGTGATGATTACAAACGCCAAATCATGGGAGATTTAGCAGGCGGAGACAAAGAGATGCTACCTGAGGAATCCACTTCAGAAAATTATCAGAACTTTGATGATTTTGCTCAAAGGTCCTCTCGGAATGAGCGGCACCAATTGTTCAAGTCTTTTCATCCAGACACCGTTCCCACCAGTCAGATGGAACCTGAGTTGCAAAAGGCGATCGCTCAAATCAAGCCGAATCAGCGTCATGATGTAGCCCGCGATTTCTTCAGTCACCTGAAAAAGCGGGGCTTGGACGAGCGCCAGTTGGAGAAGCAGTTGGGATTGTCAAGCCATAACCCGAATCACATGAGTGCCGATGATGTCAGCAAGCTAGCAGGTTTTGCCTACCACAATCACCCCGACGTTTTTCATGAAGTTCTGGCAGACCAACCAGCCCTAGTGAAGTTCATGAGCAATCCTCTCGTTGGTGCTGCTTTAGGAGCGATCGCGTCCAAGTGGCTGGGTGGCCATAAATAGAGGCAATTGGTTGCTGGTTGATTGTGTTTTAGTGGTTGTTTGTTTGTATTAGTAACAATCAACAACCAATAACAAACAACAAATAACAAACAACAAATAATTGATGCAAAAGGGGGGAGACTGTGTTTGAAGTCTTGTTTAAAACTGTAGGACTCTCAACGGGATGGCTAATTGCTCAATCAGATCTGCCATACCAGGTTGTTGAACGTTTACCAGTTGAGGAAACTACCGTTTTGTTTTCGAGTCCCAATTTCGTGCTGGCGCTCGTTGCTGGTGTTCTGATGGCGGTTGCCTTTCAGTTGTTGTTCGCCAACCTGGCGATCGCGGTGATTGCTGCCCCTGATAGTCCGAATAAAGATAACGACAATTCCGACTTGGGTGACACAATTCGTGGCATTGAGACGAAGGTAGGATTAGGACTGCTGATTAGCGTCAGTATTGCTCTGTTCGGGGCTTGCTTTCTAGCGGTGAAGCTGAGTCTGGTCGAAAGTAGCCTGCTGGGTGCGACCACGGGTATTGTCATTTGGTCAATTTTCTTCACTCTGCTAACCTGGCTCGGTTCTACAACCTTAGGTTCGCTACTGGGTTCTGTTATTAGCACTGCGACAACGGGGATACAGGGATTACTGGGAACTGGAGCGGCGGTTATCGGTGCAAACGTCGCCAAAAATACAGCGGTTTCAACAGCTGAAGACATTACGGCAGCTGTACGGCGTGAGCTGACTGCTGGCTTTGACCCTGACAGCCTTCGGACAACGCTGCAAAGCTCATTGAGTAATGTGCAATTGCCTAAACTTGATCTGGATGAAATCCGGGGGCAGTTTGAGAAGTTGCTGAATGCGGATTTAGGGTCAATCGCCGACAGCGATCTGCTCAAAAACGTTAATCGAGAAACGCTCGCTCAGTTAGTTAGCAGTCGCACAGACTTGTCAAAACAAGATGTTGAGCGCATTACAGATCAACTTCAAAGCGCATTGAATCGAGTGGTCGGGCAAAAAGGGCAGGATCCTCAGGCGCTGATCGAGCAGTTGAAGTCAGCAGCTCCCCAAGATTTGCAGTCTGGCGAACTGAGTAATCAGCTCAGCCAACTTGTAAAAACGACATCAGCTCAAGTTCTTCCAGGTGGATTAACGGGTCGGGCACTGCAATTTGGGGCGACGGCGCTACTAGGTAAAGCGTTGCAAAACGCTGACCTCTCTGACTTGGATGTCGAGAAGATTTCTGGACAACTGCAAAAGCTTAAAGATAATCTGTTGCAGTCAAGCCAGTCAAACGGTCAGGCAAACGGGCAGGCAGATGAGAAAAATGGGACTGCCAAAACCCCCAAGCCATTCAGCGTGATTCAGGCAGACCTGGAAAACTATCTGCTGTTCTCACCGCCTTGGGAACTCAACCGGGAAACGGTGCGGCGGGAATTTCGGGACGTGATTTATGATGCGGCAGCTGATCCTGGCATCATTCGTCAGGAATTAGAACTGATCAATCGTGATTACTTTGTTGACGTGCTGAATCTGCGGGATGA
The DNA here is from genome assembly GCA_964250875.1 of uncultured bacterium. Lineage (GTDB taxonomy): Bacteria > Cyanobacteriota > Cyanobacteriia > Cyanobacteriales > Chroococcidiopsidaceae > CAXUIV01. The sequence goes on along the minus strand of CAXUIV010000043.1, from coordinate 5,781 downwards.
CTTCACGCCTGAAGGGATTCAGGACCTGGCTAACTACCTAGAAGAAATCCGGTCTGAGGTGTTTGACACGGTGCAAACGGCGGAAGCTCAGGGGAAATCACAAGACCTCCGCAGCCGAGTGGAAGAGTACCTACGCTCAACTGGTAAGGAAGAACTGAATCCAGACGCAATCGGACAAGACTTTAAGACGCTGTTGGCAGATCCTGAAGCCGGTTTAGATGCCTTGGGCGATCGCCTTGGCCAGTTCGACTGCAGCACTCTAGAGCAATTGTTGAGCCAGCGTCAAGATATTAGCTCAGAAGAAGCGGGTGAAATTGTAAATCAACTCGAAAGCACACGAGATAGCGTGCTTTCACAGGCGAAGGAGTTGCAAGAGCGCGTTCAGAGTGAAGCTCAAGAAGCACGCCGCAAGGTGGAAGACTACCTGCGAAATACTAATAAAGACGAACTGAATCCGGAAGGCATTCAGCGCGACTTGCGAACACTCCTCGATGACCCGCAGGCAGGATTAAGCGCCCTGCGGGGACGCCTGTCTCAGTTTGACCGCGATACGCTCGTTCAACTCCTAAGTCAGCGGCAGGATCTGAGCGAAGAGCAAGTCAATCAGGTGCTGGATCAGGTGGAATCAGTCCGCGATAACATCTTGCAAGCGCCGCAGAAAATAGCAGGCAAAGCGAAAGAGCAGTATGAGCAAACTACAGAGGCGATTGCCGACTACCTGCGTCAAACAAATCTTGATGAACTCAATCCAGAGGGCATTCAGCGCGACTTAACCACGTTGCTAACTGACCCTAAAGCGGGAACGGCTGCTCTTGGGTCTCGACTCTCTCAAGTTGATCGAGAAACGCTCGTCAAACTGTTAAGCCAAAGAGGTTTGACTGAAGAACAGGTGAATCAAACGATTGACCAGGTGCAGACAGCGATTCGTAACATTGTCAAAGCGCCTCGTCGCCTTGCCAGTCGTGTTCAGAAGCGGGCAGTTGACTTTGAAGCAAATCTGGAAAGCTACTTGCGGAACACCGATAAAACCGAACTTAATCCAGAGGGGATTAAGCGCGATCTGCAACTGTTGCTGCAAGATCCTCGTTCTGGCTTGAGCAGTTTGGGCGATCGCGCTTCGCAGTTCAATCGTGAAACTTTTGTGGCACTGCTGGCTCAACGGGAAGACATAACTGAGGAAGAAGCCAATCGGATTGCCGACCAGGTGGAGTCTAACTTCAACGCGGTGGCTGAGCAGATGAAAAAGGTGCAGCAAGCCGTTCAGTCCACCCTTGACAAAGGGTTAGGCAACGTCCGCAATTACCTCAACTCGCTTGAACGCCCCGAATTGAACTATGACGGTCTCAAACAAGACTTTAGCAAGCTGTTTGATGACCCACAGGTTGGGTTGGAAGCATTGCGCGATCGCCTGAGTCAGTTTGATCGTGACACCTTAGTGGCTGTTTTGAGTTCTCGTGATGACATTTCTCCAGAGGATGCTGACCGGATTATTGGACAAGTTGAGGCAGCTAGAAACAACGCCCTACAACGAGTTGAGCGGATTGGGCAGGAGACTCAAAAGCGGTTAGAAGCGGTTAGATACCAAACTCAGAAGCAGGTGCGAGAAACACGCAAGGTTGCCTCTGGTGCTGCCTGGTGGGTGTTTAGTACTGCCCTCACATCACTCATAGCCTCGGCGATCGCAGGTGCTTTAGCTGTACCTAGAATTTAAAGAGAGGCAGTAGATGGGAGTATCCCATTGCAAATTTGCCTTCATAGGGGCGACCCGCCGGGTCGCTCCTACACCATGACAAGATTAACTATGGCACCAACAGTGTGACAACTGGAAATTAAAAATAATGGAGATTAGATAGAACAAACTGGCATGATTCCACTACCCTCTGCTGGATCCTAGGGCGATCGCCTCCTCATCGCATTTGGGTAACGCAACGCCATTGACGATTGCTTCATGATCTATCCGCTTCATTACAACAATGAGATCATCTAGCAGTCGTTTTTGGGCCTTCAGTTCAGTCTCAAAGACAACTGACTTTCTGATTTCGGTTTGCTCAAGCCAGCGCTCAACCTGCGCTGAACGCTGCCTAATTGTGTCTGCAAGTCTATTGTATGCGTCCATTGAGCTAATCCTTTTATTACTAGCACTGATTATTACTGGCACTGATAAGACGCCCTCCATCCAGAACTGAGAGCAATGCAGGTGCATTTACTTATGCTCTATTCAGCGTGGTGGCTGCTACATCAGGAAAATTTTGTCCGCGTAAGCTCCGTTCCCCCTTAAAGTAGCTCACCTCTGAAGGTCAGGGTTAGAGAATTGCTCCAGTTGTTTGGGTTTATCCACGAGAATCATTACTAGACATCTAGGCGACCTTATGTCGATTACTTCAATTTATCGATTCAATAAAGAGAATCATTTGATTTTATACGTAAAGGTCGGCTAAAGTAGAGTCAAGCTTGTTAGATCGGCTTGAGAAGCAAAACCTGCTTCAGCCCGGTCCCAGAAGCAATCGGTAGTGAGGGAACCATTAAGTGGGTGTTTGCGAGACCGATTTGGGCTTAATAAGAATGGTATTCAGTTTAGATGTCCTCAGTAGGAGGGAACTATGGAAAAAATCGATCAGGCAGCTTTAGGCAAGTTCATCTATCCTCACAACCGCTACCACGGCAAATTCAAACCAGAAAACCTGGTGTTCAACGCCAACCTTCAAGAATTTGCTCAAAGAGTCAGTTACATCTACAATCTAGAGACTGCTGGTAAGCTCGAGCCAGAAGAGGCTTACAGCCAAATTGAGGTTCTCTGGAGACAGCTTGAGCGTACTAAAAAGCAATTGGGAATTGGTGAAGATCCTTTTCAAAGCGGAGCAGGCAACGAGTAGCCAATATCTCACGGCGATTGTAGCGGCGATTTGGAATCATACCATTCTTGCCATCTTGACGGGTGACCCGCTAGGTTGCCCCTAACAATTTACTTGTTATTCTGCGCGACTTTAAAATACAGTATTATCATAGAGATGGTGTAATTTCGGTAACAGCAGTGATAAGATGCGGTAAGGCAATCGAGTTACCGGAGTTACTGTGAGATACTTCAAAATCGGTGAGGACTTGAACCAGGTAGGGCAAGCAACTCAGAGGCAGCTACAGCAGTTTGCCCGAGAGGACACAAAGGAAGTCATGCTCAAAAAACTCAGAGGTGGGTTCCTTTTAGGCGTTGGATATCTGCTGTCACCACTGTGCTGGTGGAATGACTTATTCTTCAATCTGCCAGTTGCTTATTTTTTTGGATATGTCTGTAGCTGGTTTTCGCCAAATCTACTTTTGCCTTGCTCCATTGCGGGATACTGGTTTTCTAATATTGCTGGCATTCTGTTGATGCAGGTAGGTGCGGTGGATGTTTTTCAAGGGCAGTCCGAACGCAACCTTAAAAAAGATTTGTTAGTGGGTGTAGTTTCCTCAACGGTCTACACCCTTGTTATTTTGGCACTCGTGCAGCTTAAGGTTATTGGCACGCCAGCCCTATTTTCTACCGGGGCTGCTATGGGCGGAAGCATCTCAAGGTGAAAACACTATCTCTTT
>CAXUIV010000043.1:0-2111 GCA_964250875.1 uncultured bacterium | reverse complement strand
TTGCTCACTTCGTTAAGCTTCTTTGTTGGCATTGTTGTAGGTTTAACAGGAATCGGTGGAGCGTCTCTTATCACTCCAATGTTGATTTTCTGGTTTCAGGTTCCGGCTTCAATTGCTGTTAGTTCTGATGTGGTGGCTGCCACTATGATGAAGGTCGTTGGTGGTTTCAAGCACTGGCGACAGCAAACCCTCGATCTACAGGTAGTCAAATGGCTGACTTTTGGCAGTGTACCTGGATCTCTGACTGGCGTAGGAATTTTACATTTGGTCCAACAGCATAAAGACCTCAACCTGAATTACATTTTGCTGCGCTTGGTTGGAGTGATGATATTGCTTGTCGCCTTGACGGCGCTGACCCAGTTGTTGCTCTTGACGTTTATGCCACAGTTGCAGCTCCCCTCACTGCCCAAATTTGACCTAGAAACTGGGTTGGGTCGTATGCTAACGATGGGAGTAGGAGCGGCTTTAGGATGTCTGGTGGGTTTAACGAGCGTGTCCTCTGGCTCGATGTTTGCCCTGGTGTTGATCACCTTTTTCCAGCTTGATTCGCGCAAGTTGGTGGGGACTGATATTTCACAGGCAGCAATTTTGTTGATTTTTACTTCCCTGGGACATATCAGCCTGGGAACAGTTAACTGGAGCTTGGTCATTCCCATTTGGATAGGTTCGGTGCCAGGAGTGTTGGTAGGTGCAAGACTCTGCCAGATGACTCCTCAACGCGGACTACGGTTTGTGGTTTACACCATTCTAGTTATGGTGAGTTGGAAGTTAGTCTATCAGGATGTTTAAGTCGGATTGGCAGTTGCCTCAGTTCCTCGGTTTTTTCAAGCGGCTACTTATCGCCCGTTGGCCCTCCCTGCTGCTGCTATCGCTTGGGGTTTGTTTACCTTTGCTGGTCTTTGAGCAGCTGGCAATGGTGATATGGCAAAATGAGGGCGGGTTCCTGTGGGATGAGCCTCTGCTATTGGCGATTCATGCTAGAACTCAGCCGCAGTTAGACACTATTGCAGCAACGCTGACCCGGTTTGGTGGGTTTGCAGGGATTTTGCCGATGACTGCTGCGATCGCCCTAGCGCTGCTCTACTTCAGACGATGGCGATCGCTTGCATATTTGCTCACAACTCTACCGGGAAGTATGGCGATCAACCGTACAGCAAAGGAGTTTCTGCATCGAGTGCGTCCCAGTTTATGGGAGTCACCTCCTGAGTTAAACTACAGCTTTCCTAGCGGTCATGCTACAGCAAGCATGACCCTGGTAGCGGCTTTGGTCATTTTGACCTGGGGTAGTAAATGGTGTTGGTTAGTGCTGGTTGTCGGCAGTGGTTTCGTTTTAGCGATCGGCTGGACTCGGCTGTACCTAGGTGTCCACTTTCCCAGTGACATTTTAGCGGGATGGCTGGTTTCAGTTGCCTGGGCAATTGGGGTCAGCCTGCTAATTAGGCCACACCCAACCAAGCCAAACCCTGTGGATACGGTGTAGTAGATTTGACGAGGTTGTGCAAGAAATAGCTTGCTTCTTCGCGACTAGCTATGTCATACTTTATCTCACTAAACCACAGTATACCGAGCAAGTTTTCGTGTATTATGCAGGGTAGAGGCGCGTAGCAGTTTTTTGCTAACTCGTGAGACTGTACTGAAGAAGCTCGATCCAATGGCAATGTTCTCTCGTAACCGATCAAATTGTCAAGTTTTGCTGACCTCTCTGATGCTTCTTAGCTTCGGCATCACTTCTTGTGACAGAACGGCGGAGAAGAAGGCTGAGGTAAGTATTGATGGCGCGGCTGTGGGTTTTCCCATTTCTCTAGCTGTTGCTGAAGAATACCAGAAAGTCAAACCTAGCGCTCAAGTTAGCGTGGCTTCAAGCGGCACTGGCGGTGGCTTCAGTAAATTCTGCAATGGTGAGATTGACATCGCTGATGCCTCCCGCACCATTAAGGATGAAGAAATTGCCAATTGTAAGAAGAAAAAAATTGAGTTTGTGGAGCTGCCGATCGCGCTAGACGGGATTGCAGTCATCGCCAATCGTAAAAATGACTTCGCCAAATGTCTCAGTATCGAGGAACTTAAAAAGGTTTGGAGACCCAAAGCAGCTCACAAAATCACTAACTGGA
>CAXUIV010000042.1:1636-15327 GCA_964250875.1 uncultured bacterium | reverse complement strand
GCAACCCGACCAACTGCGTCCGATTAGCTTTGAGCAAGGCTTCTCCCGCTTTGCAGATAGCTCGGTTCTGACTAAGTTTGGCGACACCCAAGTTCTTTGTACCGTAACGGTTCAATCCGGAGTACCTAAATTTTTGGAAGGAACTGGCAAAGGCTGGCTAACAGCAGAATACCGGATGCTACCAGCAGCTACGCCTCAACGTCAAGAGCGGGAGGTTTTTAAACTTTCTGGACGTACTCAGGAGATTCAGCGGTTGATTGGACGCAGCTTGCGGGCAGCTCTAGATTTGGAAGCACTGGGAGAACGCACTGTCATTGTTGATACTGATGTCCTGCAAGCGGATGCTGGGACTCGAACAACAGCAATCACTGGGGGGTTTGTAGCCCTAGCCAAGGCGATAGAAAACTTAGTGCGACAGGGAACGTTGGAGCGATCGCCCATCCGTCATCAAGTTGCAGCTGTTTCGGTGGGAATGCTCCAGGATGAGCCATTTTTAGACCTAAACTACGTTGAAGATGTCGCTGCTGCTGTTGATCTTAATGTGGTGATGAACGATCAGTTAGGCATAATTGAAGTTCAGGGGACAGCTGAAGATGGCAGCTTCAGCCGTCACCAGCTGAATCAGATTATAGATTTGGCAGAAAAGGGAATTCAAGAGTTGCTACAGGCACAACGTGGGATACTCTCTGTGCTGTAGGGCGGCGTTTTGTGACCTGAAAATGCAGCTCTGCATGTAGCCATAAATGCAGAGCGTATTAAGAATCATTGCGGTTGAGAAGTGGGCGAGCGATCCTACTAAAGGCTGTGTTTTATTTGTAGAGGCACTTTCAGCACTTATCTGGGTACTGGTAACTATTGTCAGTGCCTACTCCTAGCGCTTCTATTTTGGGACAATCTGAGACAATGAGATGCTCTTTAATGTCCCAACCTCTAAGAATTAATTCTTCAATCAACGTAAGGGAGATCGTTAGTCTATGAAATTAGCCTACTGGATGTATGCAGGCCCCGCACACATCGGCACACTGCGCGTCTCCAGTTCCTTCAAGAACGTCCATGCGATTATGCATGCTCCAATTGGAGATGACTACTTCAACGTCATGCGTTCGATGCTAGAGCGGGACCGGAACTTCACGCCCGTGACGATCAGTTCCGTGGACCGTAATGTTTTAGCACGCGGTTCCCAGGAAAAGGTGATAGACAATATCACCCGTAAGGACGCGGAGGAACATCCTGACTTAATTGTGTTAACCCCGACCTGTACCTCCAGCATCTTACAAGAAGACCTGCAAAACTTTGTGGAGCGGGCATCAATAGAGGCGAAGTCGGATGTCATCCTAGCGGATGTTAACCACTACCGAGTGAATGAACTGCAAGCCGCCGACATTACCCTGCGGCAAATCGTGCAATTTTATATTCAGAAGGCCCGCAAAAAGGGCGACCTGTCAGAGGGGAAGACGGAAAAGCCTTCGGTCAACATTCTCGGTATCTCCAGCCTTGGCTTCCACAATCACCACGACTGTACTGAGCTAAAGCGGCTGATGGCTGACTTAGGCATTGAAGTTAACGAGGTGATTCCAGAGGGGGCTTCTGTCCATAACCTGAAGAAACTGCCTCGCGCCTGGTTTAACCTGGTACCCTATCGAGAATTAGGCTTAATGACGGCTCAGTACCTAGAGCAGGAGTTTGGTACGCCATACGTAGACATCACCCCTATGGGTGTTGTGGAGACAGCTCGGTGTATTCGGCAGATTCAGCAGGTGGTTAACGCACAGGGTGGTGGTGTTAATTACGAAGACTTTATTAAAGAGCAAACCCTGTATGTGTCTCAAGCTGCCTGGTTCTCCCGCTCAATCGACTGTCAGAACTTAACGGGTAAGAAGGCTGTGGTTTTTGGCGATAGTACCCACGCAGCTGCCATGACCAAGATTCTGGCGCGTGAGATGGGTATTAAAGTGGTGTGGTCAGGGACTTACTGTAAGTACGATGCTGACTGGTTCCGGCAGGAAGTGAGCGAGTACTGTGATGAGGTGATTATCAGTGAAGATAATGGTGCGATTGGGGATGCGATCGCCCGGGTTGAACCTGCTGCTATCTTCGGTACCCAAATGGAGAGGCACGTTGGTAAGCGGCTGAATATCCCTTGTGGGGTTATTGCTGCCCCGGTCCACATCCAGAACTTTCCCATTGGTTATAAACCCTTCGTAGGTTACGAAGGCACAAACCAGATTGCTGATTTGGTCTACAACTCCTTTACTCTAGGGATGGAAGATCACCTATTAGAAATTTTTGGTGGTCACGACACCAAGGAAGTGATTACCAAGGGAATTTCGGCTGACTCTGACCTCGGCTGGAACAAGGAAGCTCAGACAGAACTAAATAAGGTTCCTGGCTTTGTTCGAGGCAAGGTGAAACGCAACACGGAGAAGTTCGCTCGCGAACGGGGGTTCAGCGTCATCACGCTGGAGGTGATGTACGCAGCGAAGGAAGCTGTGGGCGCATAGATTAGCGGTTAGTATTCACTAGGTATGGGGGGCATCTTTAAGGGATGCCCTTTTATGTTGAGGTGGCTCATCTAGTATCACAATTTGGCAGCAGGATGAAGGAGCAGACGTTGTTAGATTTATAACTCTATACCCTGACAAGCCACACAACAATTAAACAATGACGAAAGCAATATTATTTCAGTGGGTAGTACTCGATCGAGACGTTCCTAATAGCTCAGTTAAAAGGGGGAATCGCGGAGTCGTCTTGGACCATTTACTTCCTAGTACAAATCAGAGAGAGCCAGGGTACACACTGGAAGTTTTGAAGGGTGGAAAAACTTTAGATGTAATCTCTGTACCTATTTCCTGGGTAACACTTCTACCTGAAACTTGGGAAAATGCTGAATATACTTTGACTGACAGTAACATTAACGCTTTGAACTAACAGCAGTTATGTGGGGATCGAGCTTACGTTCCCTACCTGCTGGATGAACTACCATGCAAGGAAGTGGTAGGTATTGTCAAGCCAAGAGGGGGATGGCGTAATTTCCGATCTATTATGTGTGACGCAGTACGGTTTTCGGTAATGCTGGCGACCGAGAGATTGGTGCATTCTAGAGAAGGTGGTTTCAAACTGGGTAGCTCCAAAACGCAGTTTCGCGGATCCTAGATGTGGGAGTGGTGCATAATGATTGACGAGGAAAAGTGGACCAACTAGACAGCATACTGACAAGGTGACGAATTAGAGGGACGGATAATGATGAGTGAGGCAGCATCTGAAACAGGGATGAATTTAAACGACGAAGTGACATCAGGCGTTCAAGCGGCAGAGAGTTCTGTAGCAATTGATACTAGTGGGGTTGAAGATACCGCTGCATCTGCCCCTGGGATGGCAGAATCTGACACCAGTTCAGCTCTATCAGAGATGTCTAAGGAAATAGAGTCGCTCAGAGCAGCTCTAGAGGAGCGTAATAATCAATACATGAGGATTGGGGCTGACTTTGAGAACTTCCGCAAGCGTAGTCAGAAGGAAAAGGAAGATTTAGAGCAGCAGGTGAAGCGGAATACGATTATTGAGTTACTCCCAGTAGTTGATAACTTTGAACGGGCACGGTCACACCTCAAGCCGCAGACGGACGCAGAATTAAATCTTCATAAGAGCTACCAGGGTGTCTACAAGCAACTGGTAGATGGTTTGAAGCGCCTAGGCGTTTCAGCTATGAGACCTGAAGGCAAGGAGTTTGATCCCAATCTACATGAAGCCGTTATTCGTCAACCCACAGACGAACACCCTGAAGGGACTGTGTTAGAGGAGTTGGTCCGGGGCTATTTCCTGGGCGATCGCGTTTTACGCCATGCGATGGTTAAAGTTGCCGCTCCTCCAGATACCGGGCTAGACTCAGAAGATAATTCTCCCAGTTCGGCGGCCAGTTAATCATCCTAAAGACAGAGATGCTGAAGACTACCAGTGATCTAACTGGTGACCATTGAACAGAAATCGCCTAAGCTGGAAAGACTGATTTAACCTCAAGACAGATTGCAAACGCAACACTATCGCTACCTATGGGAAAAGTCATTGGCATCGACTTAGGCACGACCAACAGTTGTGTTGCTGTTTTGGAAGCTGGTCAACCACTTGTGATCGCTAACTCAGAAGGTGGACGAACCACTCCAAGTATTGTTGGGTTTGGCAAGAGTAGCGATCACTTAGTGGGTCAATTGGCAAAGCGACAGGCTGTGACCAATGCCGAGAACACAGTCTACAGCATCAAGCGATTTATTGGCCGCCGTTGGGATGACACTGAGGCAGAGCGGGGCCGAGTACCATACAGCTGTATCAAGGGTCGAGATGATACTGTTGACGTCCAAATTCGCGGACGCACCTGTACTCCGCAAGAAATTTCCGCCATGATCCTCCAAAAGCTCAAACAGGATGCTGAGAGCTTTTTGGGCGAAACTGTAGATCAGGCCGTCATTACAGTACCAGCTTACTTCACAGATGCACAACGGCAAGCCACAAAGGACGCAGGCACGATTGCTGGACTGGAAGTGTTGCGCATCATCAACGAACCAACGGCTGCGGCTCTCGCCTACGGACTGGATAAACAAGATGAACAGGTCATTCTGGTGTTTGACCTAGGAGGCGGGACGTTTGACGTCTCGATTCTACAGCTTGGGGATGGAGTATTTGAAGTCAAAGCAACCTCTGGGAACAACCACTTGGGTGGAGATGACTTTGACAACTGTATTGTGCGCTGGATGATTCAACGCTTCCAGGAACAAGAGAAGCTGGACCTGTCCTTAGACAAGATGGCGATTCAGCGCCTACGAGAAGCAGCGGAAAAAGCTAAGATTGAGCTTTCCAGCACGGTCACGACCTCGATAAATCTGCCCTTTATCACGGCTGATCAAACTGGACCGAAGCATCTTGAAATGGAGCTAACGCGGGCTAAATTTGAAGAACTGGTGGGGCACCTTGTTGAGAGTACAATCGGACCGATGGCTCAAGCGCTCAAAGACTGTGAGCTAAAGCCAGCAGACATTGACCGAATGATTTTAGTGGGAGGTTCGACCCGAATCCCCGCAGTCCAGAATGCGCTACAGAAGTTTTTCGGTGGTAAGACTCCAGATCGCTCTGTAAATCCGGACGAAGCCGTGGCGCTTGGAGCTGCGATCCAGGCAGGAGTACTAGGTGGTGAGGTTAAAGATTTGTTACTCTTAGATGTAACACCACTGTCGCTGGGAATTGAAACTCTAGGCGAAGTCTTCACTAAGATCATCGAACGCAACACGACAATTCCAACTAGCAAGTCTCAGGTCTTTTCCACCGCGACCGACGGTCAAATATCGGTAGAGATCCATGTTCTTCAAGGCGAACGAGCGATGGCCAAGGATAACAAAAGCTTAGGTAAATTTCTCCTAGCTGGTATCCCACCAGCCCCCCGTGGTGTGCCTCAAATTGAAGTGGCTTTTGAAATTGATGTCAATGGCATTCTTAAAGTTTTGGCCCAAGATAAAGGCACTGGCCGAGAGCAGGGAATCAGCATTACCAACACTGGTGGCCTAAGCACCGACGAAGTGGAACGCATGCGGCAAGAAGCCGAAAGGTATGCTGAAGAAGATAAGAGACGCATGGAGCTGGTTGAACTGAGAAATCAAGTTGATACTCTCTTTTACAGCTACGAATCGACCTTAAAAGATAACGGGGATCTGATCAGTGATGAACTCAAGACTCAGGCGAGTCAACAAGCAGCAGAGCTACAGGCGGCGATGGCTAACCCGGCAGCCACCGTACAGCAAGTAAAGCAAGCGCTGGATAGCTTTCAACAGCTCCTGTTTGCTATTGGCGATTGGATCTACAAGCGAGCCAACCGTGAGACAGAGGAGTTTGCAGCGGCTGATAGCGGTGCCACCTCAGAGATGATCAATGTGGCAGGCTCCACTCCGGAAGCAGAACTCAATTTTGACTTTGACGAAGATAGCACTGTGCAGGCTGATTACGAGGCTATTGACTAAGGGATGAAGGCTAAAGGTTAACGACTTTTTATCCTTCATCCATCAAACATCCATCAAACTTCATCCCCATTCTTCCGCCCTATGGCCCGCGACTACTACGAAATTCTAGGTGTTTCTCGTGACGCCGACAAAGAAGAAATTAAAAGTTCTTACCGCCGCCTAGCCCGGAAGTATCACCCTGACGTGAACAAAGAACCCGGAGCAGAGGAGCGCTTTAAGGAGATTAATCGGGCTTACGAAGTTCTCTCAGAACCAGAAGTTCGTGAACGCTACAATCGCTTTGGCGAAGCTGGTGTGGCAGCCGGTCCTGGAGCGGGGTTTGGCGACATGGGCGATATGGGTGGCTTTGCTGACATCTTTGAGAGCTTTTTTAGTGGCTTCGCTGGTGGCATGGCTGGCCAAGCCCAAAGGCGGCGCAGTGGTCCTGTTAGAGGTGATGACCTGCGGCTAGACCTGAAATTAGACTTTCGGGAGGCTGTGTTTGGTGGAGAGAAAGAAATTCGCATTTCTCATCTAGAAACCTGCGAAGTCTGTAGCGGTTCCGGTGCCAAGCCCGGTACTCGGCCTCGCACTTGTTCTACCTGTAGTGGTTCGGGTCAAGTTCGTCGAATCACTCGCACGCCCTTTGGTAGTTTTACCCAAGTATCGGCTTGTCCCACCTGTAATGGATCAGGTCAGATGATTGAGGAGAAATGCGCTACCTGTGAGGGCAAAGGCGCGCATCAAGTGACGAAGAAGCTTAAAATTACGATTCCAGCCGGAGTAGACAACGGTACGCGCTTGCGAATCTCTGGAGAAGGAGACGCGGGTCAAAGAAACGGGCCAGCCGGAGACCTGTACGTCTACTTATTCATCAACGAAGATGCTGAATTCCAGCGAGATGGAATTAATATCCTGTCAGAGATTAAAGTTAGCTACCTCCAGGCGATTCTGGGCTGTCGATTGGAGGTGAATACGGTAGATGGGCCAGTAGAACATGTGATTCAGCCCGGAACCCAGCCTGGTACTACGATCACTTTGGAAAATCGTGGAGTCCCACGGTTAGGAAACCCGGTCAGTCGGGGCGACCACCTCATAACGGTCTTAATTGATATTCCTACCCGGCTAACCCCTGAAGAGCGAGAGCTGCTGGAGAAACTGGCAAAGATCAAAGGCGATCGCACTGGTAAAGGTGGTATAGAAGGGTTTTTAGGGAATTTTTTCCAGAGATGAAAGATATTACATCTACCCCTGATGCCCAGCTCGATCTGCGCGGCACGCCTTGCCCGATCAACTTTGTGCGCACCAAGCTGCGTCTACAGCAGATGGCACCAGGAGCATTGCTAGAAGTATGGCTAGATCCTGGAGAACCAATCGAGCAGGTGCCTGATGGCTTGACAATAGCAGGCTATCAGATTGAAGAAATAGCTGACTGTGCCAGCTACTTTACTCTATTGGTGCGGCGTCCTCTAGTGGCAGTATGATTGCACCTGCTGGCCACTTGTTGAATCCGCCGCTTCTGGGTACGGTGCTAGCAGTGCAAGCAAATTACTATCAAGTGAGATTGGACGCGGCGAAGGGCGATCCACTGAATTACCCCTACCTGCTTTGTACTCGCCGCTCACGTCTGAAAAAAATTGGGCAGCAGGTGATGGTGGGTGATCGCGTAGAAATTGCTGAACCTGACTGGGTTAATGGTCGGGGAGCGATCGCTGAAGTGTTGCCCCGCCGAACCCAGTTAGACCGTCCTCCAGTTGCCAATGCTCAACAACTTCTTCTTGTCTTCGCCCTGGAAGAACCAAAACTTGAACCCTATCAACTGAGTCGATTTCTGGTTAAAGCTGAATCTACTGGGTTGCTTGTTGCCCTAGCTTTTAATAAAAGTGATTTACTAACCGCCGAAGAACTGCATGGGTGGCGCGATCGCCTACAAGGTTGGGGGTACAAACCTGTATTTATCAGTGTTCAAAACAGCATTGGTCTTGAAGAGATGAGCAACCAGTTGAACGAGAAAATTACTGTTGTTGCTGGTCCTTCAGGCGTTGGCAAGTCTAGCCTGATCAATCACCTGATCCCCAATAGTAACCTACGAGTGGGTGCGGTTTCTGGTAAGTTGGGTCGGGGTCGTCACACTACCCGCCACGTAGAATTATTCGACCTGCCCTCTGGTGGTCTACTCACTGACACCCCTGGCTTTAATCAACCTGATCTTGACTGTGACCCAGCTGAGTTAGCATGCTGTTTCCCAGAGGCACGGCAACAGCTAGCTGTCGCTAGCTGTCAATTTAGTGATTGCCTGCACCGGGATGAGCCAAATTGTGCTGTCCGGGGTGACTGGGAACGTTATGAACACTACCTGGACTTTCTACAAGAAGTAACTGCACGGGCTACGCATCTTAACCAGCAGGCTGATCCAGAATCTAACATGAAGTTAAAAACGAAAGGCCAAGGCCAGAGTCAGTACGAACCCAAGCTAGAAACGAAGAGATACCGTCGGCCTTCCCGTCGGACTCAACAGCAGGCACTTCAGAAGCTGTACCAAGACGTGGAGGATTGAGGAGAGGGAGACATGGCTATACTAAAGGTGAGAAGTAAGACTACCTTGAATTAGGAGAGGGCCAATGACAGCTGAGTTTAAGCACATCATGCTGATGGTTAAAGATATCCCCACGTCGGTCAAATTTTACAGTGAAGGTTTGGGTCTTCCTATCAAGCTTTCAACCCCTGGTTGGGCTGAGTTGGATGCAAACGGTACAACCATCGCGTTGCATGCGGCAGCTGATGATGCTGATGTCGGATCCTCACCGATATTGAGCTTTCACGTCGATGACATCTCTACGGCGATTGCTAGCCTTGAGAATTTAGGTGCTACCCTCGAAGGTAGAGTCCGTGAACCTTCTTTTGGTAAAGTAGCCGCCATCCGCACACCTGACGGGCATCTAGTCAGCTTGCTAGAGCCAGCCGCCGTTGGCGCGACTACTCATTCTTAAGTCGCTGAGCAGTAAAGAGCGCCATCTAAACACGAATGGACGCTCACAACATCGCTGCTAGCAGGAAGCTTAGAATTATCGAGATACTGGAAACGACAGTAAAAAAGACAGCGTTTTCCAGCTTCCGGCTTAAGAAGCCGATCATTGCAACTATGCTGATAAAGAGTACAAAAGAAGCAATAAACGTAAAATTCTGCCAGTTGTAAGCGATCAGTGGGTCTTCAAGCGTTTCCAACACATTCCCAAAGCCTTTATTAAGCCTGTGTAAGCAGCGTAATATCCGGATGATTCAATTGTATCCAACTTTGGCGAGAGGATGTTAGTAGTAAAATCTGTTGAGTCTAGCAGGCTACACCATCCTCAGCATACAAAACTTACTTTGATCTCATATGGCTTCCACCTACTCCTTCGACATTGTCAGTGATTTTGATCAACAAGAGTTGGTCAACGCCATAGACCAAACTGTGCGGGAAATCAAAAGCCGCTACGACCTTAAAGATACCCAGACTACAGTAGAGTTGGGTGAATCAGGTATTACCATCAATACTGACAGTGAATTCAACTTAAACGCAATTCACGACATCCTACAGCAGAAAGCAGCGAAGCGTAACCTTTCACTAAAAATCTTTGACTACGGCAAAATTGACTCAGCCAGTGGCAATCGCGTTCGTCAAGAAATCAAGCTCAAAAAGGGGATCAGCCAGGAAATTGCCAAGCAGATCACCAAACTGATTCGAGACGAGTTTAAAAAGGTCCAAGGCTCAATCCAGGGAGATGCTGTACGTGTCTCCAGTAAAGCCAAAGACGACCTGCAACTTATCATCCAGCGCCTCAAGCAAGAAGATTGGCCGGTCGCACTTCAGTTTACTAACTACCGCTCCTAGTCACGCCATCACCATGCCGCCATCTACATTCATCACTTGCCCAGTGATGTACGCAGCAGCTGGGTCAGCGGCGAGGAACCGAACCAAACCAGCAACTTCTTCCGGTTGACCGTAACGACCGAGGGGGATGTATTTCAGAATTTCGTCTGATTGCAGATTGCTGGTCATATCGGTAGTGATGAACCCAGGGGCAACAGCGTTTACTGTAATGCCCCGGCTCGCTAGTTCTTTGGCAACGGTTTTGGTAAAGCCAATCACGCCCGCTTTAGCAGCGCTGTAGTTAGCCTGACCAGGGTTGCCCATCTGACCAGCGACAGAAGCAATATTAATGATTCGCCCAGCCCGTTGCTTCAACATCACCTTACTGACGGCTTTTGTACATAGAAAAACGCCAGTGAGATTGGTGTCAATTACAGCTTGCCAATCTTCTGGCTTCATACGTATTAACAGTGTGTCGCGGGTGATTCCAGCGTTGTTTACTAGAACATCAACGCGACCCCACTTTTCCATCACCGCATTCAGCAAAGCCTCTACCTGATCAGCTTTAGAGACATCGGCCTGAAGCGCGATCGCCCGAGGAGCCATGTCTGCTGCTAGTTGTTGGGCTACATCACTGGAGCTGGTATAATTCACGACTATATTGGCTCCCTCTGCTGCTAAAGCCAAGGCAGTCGCTCGGCCAATTCCCCGAGAGGCCCCGGTTACGATTGCTACGTGATCGCGCAGCCGCTGAAAATTTTCTGGCAATTCCATCAAAGCCTCAAGCTGAAACGTTTGGTAATTATACCAATTTTGGATTTTGAATTCTGGACACGGCATGGGGAGATAGTAAGTCTATAAACTCTACCCCATGCCCGATGCCCCAAACCCCTAATTACAATCTTCAAGCACTAGGATTGAATAGAATTGAAATAGAAGAATAGAAAAATAACGTCTTATGGCAATTAAGAAAGAATTCAATAGCTTTGAGGAGTTGCTGTCCGGTTCTGAGGTACCAGTGCTGGTGGACTTTTACGCTGACTGGTGCGGTCCCTGCCAGATGATGGCACCTATAGTAGAGCAGGTGAATAATCAGTTGAAACAACGCTTACGGGTCGTTAAGATTAACACTGATAAGTACCCTCAACTGGCGACTCAGCATCAGATTCATGCTCTACCAACGCTGGTGCTTTTTAAGCGAGGTGAGCCAGTCGATCGGATTGAAGGTGTTATGACAGCTCAACAGTTAATTCAACATTTACAAACTTTGGTTTAAGAGCTTTTAGCATCAACTGGTGTTGTCTTAGGAGCGTCGGACGTTAAAGCAACACCAGTCCTTGCGTCGCCAGAGGGCAGCGACTATCCAGCCGTGTTGCTCTAGGGTGTCGGCAACAGGTTTGGCTTGGTCTAGTAAAATACCGCTGAATATGCCCCAAGTTGTCGGTTTAGCGATCGCACTGATAGCTGGAATCAAATCAATAATGACCTCAGCTAAAATATTGCATGCGATACCGTCAACTGGTTCCGGAATGAGCTTCGTCAGCATTTCTACACTACCTTGCTCTACCACCAGACGCTCAGCACCAATCTGGTTAAGATTTCGATTGCTGCGAGCAGACTGCACAGCTAAGGGGTCTGTATCTACTGCGTAAGCCATGCTTGCTCCCAATAGCACCGCTCCAATCGCCAGGATACCAGAGCCACAGCCGAGATCTGCGACGACTGCATTGGGAGAGCTGTTGAGAAAGAGACGCATTTCTAGAGATTCTAGACACAGTTGAGTTGTAGCGTGATTGCCGGTTCCAAAGGCAACACCGGGGTCGAGCCGCAGCAGGAGACGCTCTGGTTTATCTGGCAGTGGTAGCCAAGCTGGGTAGATCAAGAAGCGATCGCCAATCTCTTGGGGATGCCAGTGTTGCTTCCAGCTACTTGCCCAGTCTTCCTCGTCAATCAGCTGCCACTCTACAACTGGCACTGGTAGCTCCATTATCAACGCATCCTGGCGCAGCCACAGCGACAGTGCCGCTAGGTCTAAGAGCTGTACCTGTGTTCTAGGTAGGTAGGCGCGTACTAAGCAGGAATGGGCACGTTTCTCACTAGCTGTACCCCGGCAACCGAATTTCTCCAGCCGCCAGAAGATAGAATCTTCCAAGTCTGGATCGCAAAAAATTTGCAGTTCCCACCAAGTGTTTGACATGTAGAGTTTTAAGTTTTGAATTTTGAGTTTTGAGTTAATTCAGAACTCAGAACTCAAAACTCAAGACTTCTATAGTGTTACTGTATAAGCATCCTTGATCCCTGGAACCTTGATAATTTCGGATAAAATTCCGTCGGGTAGAGGATCATCAAGGCTTAGCACCATTACAGCGTCGCCACGCACGATTTTACGGCCCACCTGCATACTGGCAATATTGACATTAAAGCTACCCAATAGGGAACCGAGCTTACCAATAATCCCCGGCATATCCCGGTGCAGGGTAAACAGCATGTGTTGACTAGGAGGAACATTAATGGGGAAACCGTCAAGGTCAGTTAAGCGGATTTCGCCATCACCGAACAAGGCTCCCGTCACCGAGTGTTCACCGAGTGAACCTTTAGCTTCCAGGTGGAGTGATCCAGCATAATCCTGGACTGAAGCATCTCGCGTCTCAATGAAGCGAATTCCCCGTTCTTTGGCCTCAATGCTGGCGTTGACGTAGTTTACCCGTTCGCGTAAAGCTTGGGACAGTAGCCCTTTGAGCGCTGCCACAACCAAGGGCTGACTTTTGTTTGTCGCCAACTCTCCCTGCAGTTTGATGTGAAGCAAATCCACTCGGCCTCCAGCTAGCTGACTCACTAAGTTGCCAAGGGTTTCAGCAAGCTGCATGTATGGCTTGAGGTCTTTTAAGACGTCTGGGCTGAGGCCGGGGATGTTGACCGCTGATCGGGCTGGTAATCCCAGCAGCACATCACGGATTTGTTCCGCTACGTCAATGGCGACATTGATTTGAGCCTCAGTCGTCGAGGCACCTAAGTGAGGAGTCAGAATGATCTCCTTGCCTAGTGACTTCAAGGGGGATTGCCCTAATGGTTCCGTCTCATATACATCCAACGCGGCACCAGCAATCTTTCCTGCTGCCAGCGCCTCTGCCAAGTCTGCCTCATTTATGATGCCCCCACGAGCGCAGTTGATGATGCGAGCGGTGGGTTTCATTTTAGCGAGAGCAGCAGCGTTGATCAAATGGGTCGTTTCTGGTGTCTTGGGCATGTGGAGCGTGATGTAGTCTGCCTCTTGGAGTAGTAAATCCATCTCCACCAGGCGACAGCCCAACTGCTCCGCTCGCTCCGTGGAGATAAACGGATCGTAGGCTACTAGCTTCATGCCCATTGCCTTGGCGACGTTGGCGACATGGGAGCCAATCTTGCCTAATCCAACAATGCCCAAAGTTTTTTTGTAAATTTCGGCTCCGACAAAGCTATTACGCTTCCACTCGCCGTTTTTAACAGACTGGTTGGCGGCGGGAATATGGCGAGAGAGGGCAAGCATCATGGCGATCGCGTGTTCTGCAGCTGCGATGGTGTTGCCTTCCGGAGAATTAACGACTACGACGCCTCTGCGCGTAGCAGCGTTCACATCTACATTGTCAACGCCGACACCCGCTCGGCCAATGATTTTCAACTGAGTGCCTGCTTCGATGATTTCCTTCGTGACGCGAGTTCCAGAGCGAATCATAAGCGCGTCGTAATCAGCAATGATCTGTACCAGTTCCTCCGGCGACAGACCAGTTTTCACATCAACCTGAGCAACTTGGGAGAGGATGTCAATCCCAGCCTGGTCAATTTGGTCGGAGACAAGAACCTTGGACATGATTAACAAGTGA
>CAXUIV010000042.1:0-1536 GCA_964250875.1 uncultured bacterium | reverse complement strand
TAGCATGAACTACCTTATTGCCGTGTTACCAGACCGCATCCAGGCAGAGGCTGCATACTTAGCCTTGGAAAAGGAAGGCGTACCGATTGATAAAGTGAGCATCCTGGGTAGGGGTTACAAGAGTGCTGATGAGTTTGGCCTGATTGACCCCAATGAGCAAGCCAAAAAACAATCCAGCCTAATGGCTTTCTGGCTAGTGCCGTTTGGCTTTGTATCTGGACTATCCTTTAGCCTGCTCACTGATTTGAACACCTTTCCTTGGGCAGGCGAAGTTGGCAATCACTTGATAGGTGGCTTGCTGGGTGCTGGTGCTGGCGCTATGGGTAGTTTGTTTGTTGGTGGTGGGGTTGGTTTGCTCGTAGGAAGTGGTGACGCATTACCGTACCGCAATCGGTTAAATGCTGGCAAGTACCTAGTTGTGGTTCAGGCTTCTGAAAATGTGACTCGTCAGGCAACCCGCATACTGCGTTCCTTTGAGCCAGAAAATCTTCAAGGTTATGCTGATACATCGGGAGTTTAGATAGTTCACAATGCTGCCACGAGAAGAGATTTTAAAAGGGGTCGAAAATCGAGACACTGTAGCTCGTGTGATTGACCAGGCAGACCGGGCAATTAAAACCTGGGAAGTCGTGCTGACTGATTTTCTCTCTCCTCCAGAGTTACTTGAGATTCAGCAACTGTTTAGCCGCCTAACAGAGGTACATCTACTGGCTTGGGGCGGATATCCGCAGGCAGAGCGAAGACGGATGGCGATCGCTCAAGCTGAAATGCCGCTGGAGCAAACTCAAGTTGAAGTAGCGGTGCTGGAAATTGCTGGTAACTTTCTGTTTGATACTGCTAATCACCGCGACTTTCTAGGTGCAATGTTGGGAACCGGGATTGTGCGTGACAAGACTGGCGATGTTATTGTACTGGGCGAACGGGGAGCGCAGGCAATAGTTGTGCCAGAACTGGTGGAATTTTTGGAGACGAATCTCAAGCAGGTACGTTCGGTACCCGTCAAGACCCAGAGGATTGACCTGAGCGAACTGAAGATTCGAGAACCAAAGCAAAAAGAATTAACGACGGTGGAAGCTTCTTTGCGGCTAGATGCAGTTGCGTCAGCTGGATTTGGCATGTCCCGTAGCAAGATGGTTGAATTTATTGACTCCGGTGACGTCCGGGTTAACTGGAAAGAGGTGACTCAAGCCAGTTCTCAAGTCAAATCGGGGGACTTAATCGCCGTTCGTGGTAAGGGACGACTAGAGGTTGGAGAAATCGCCGTTACGAAAAAAGAACGCTACCGTGTTCAGTTGACTCGCTTTATGTAGAGAGAGCGGAATTATGAATTATGAGTTTTGAGCTAAATTCAAAACTCAAAACTCAAAACTTCTTCCCACTGCCTAAAATAGAAGTAGTAGCTTTGGGGGCCAGGTACACTGGTCAGTCACACTTATCGAGACAATCTACGGTAATCTTCAAGGTTTAAAGTCCAGTCAAATTAAGCAACTGCAGCGGCTGTATCATCAGCGGCTACCGGGCGATCGCATCACCACG
>CAXUIV010000041.1:12844-15409 GCA_964250875.1 uncultured bacterium | reverse complement strand
CGGCTGCAAGCCAAGCGGAGATTAAGCAAGCTTATCGTCGATTGGTCAAGTTGTTTCATCCAGACAGCAAGCAACAAACGGCAGACCACGAACAAATCATCCGCATTAATGCTGCTTATGAGGTCCTAAACGACACCCATCGTCGCCAGTCCTACGATCAGCAATTGGGTGTCAGCCCTCAGGCGGCTAACCGGAATCGGCAACAGAGAGCGGCATCCGCTCAAAAACAGTACCGCACCTCGCGACAGACAGGACGGGATGTTGACGAGCAAATTCGAGAATGGCTACGGCAGGTATATCAGCCAGTTAACAGCTTGCTGGGTAACATTCTCGATTCTCTAGAAGGGCAAATCGATGACCTGGCTGCCGATCCGTTTGATGATGAACTGCTAGAGGGATTTCAATCTTACCTAGAAACCTGTCGTGGTCAGCTTAAGCAAGCCCAAATTGCTTTTCGTTCCATGCCCAATCCACCCACTCTGGCAGGAGCTGCTGCTCACCTCTACTACTGCCTGAATCGAGTCGGGGACGGGCTTGACGAGCTAGAGTTCTTCCCACTCAACTATGATGAACACTACCTGCATATGGGTCAAGAACTGTTCCGGATCGCCGCCGGACTACAGTGTGAAGCTCAAGAATCCCTAGGAGCGATCGCCTAGAGTTTGCTCAGGAAATAAGGGGAAATTGGTCTATCCTGAAAGTGGCATCAGTTTACAAAATTTTACAAATTGACGACCAGTCTAGCTGCTTATGCAATGTACTATCAACCGTCGCGCTCAGTTCTCAGCCAGCCATCGCTACTGGTTAATAGAACTGAGTGACGGAGAAAACATTCAGAAATTTGGACCTTGCACCCGCACACCTGGACATGGGCATAACTACGTTCTGTTTGTCTCCATTGCTGGGGAGTTAAATGAATATGGGATGGTGCTGAACCTATCCGACGTCAAACAGGTGATTAAGCGGGAAGTCACCAGCCAGCTAGATTTCTCCCATCTTAACGACGTGTGGCCAGAATTTCAACAGACCTTGCCCACCACGGAGAATGTAGCACGGGTCATTTGGCAACGTCTGACTCCCTATTTACCTCTAGTCCGTGTGCAACTGTTCGAGCATCCTGAACTTTGGGCTGATTATCAAGGAAACTCAATGGAAGCTTACCTCACCACTAGCACTCACTTCAGCGCCGCTCATCGGCTCGCTCATCCCAACCTCAGTTACGAAGAAAACTGCGAAATTTATGGCAAGTGTGCCCGTCCCAATGGACATGGTCATAACTACCACATGGAAGTAACTGTCAAAGGAGAAATTGAGCCGCGCACCGGGATGATTGTTGATTTAGCCGCCATGCAGCAAGTCATTCAGGATCAGGTACTTGATCCGTTCGATCACACTTTTTTGAACAAAGACATCCCCTACTTTGCAGAAGTCGTTCCCACTGCTGAAAACATTGCGGTTCACATTGTTAACCTACTGCGATCGCCTATCCAAGAACTAGGAGTCCAGTTACACAAAGTCAAGCTGATTGAAAGCCCCAATAACTCGTGTGAAGTCTACTGTACTGAATCTGAGCCAACTACAGTCAATTCAGCAACGAGTGAACCAGTCCTGATATAGGCGAGTGCTAGGGCAATTAGCCTTTGTAAATTGAGGGCGCGATTATGGACCGCAGTTTAAATCCTCAGCGATGTCGGCTGCCTGATACATGACGCAGATAGCAATAGATTGCCCATGCTATTACTCCTGGAATCAGATTCACAAATAGATGGCTAGCGATGAACCACCAAACAACTGGATAAAACAGTTGGGATGGACTCAAGGAGTTTACGCTTCTGGCGAGGAGGAACAAGCTAAAAATCGCATTACCACCTAGCACTAGGGCAAAGAGTGCTAAACCACGCTGCCAGTAGCGGCGGATGCGTGTAACACCGCTGATTAGAGTGGTAGGAGACTCACCCTGAAGGCGTTGCAGTAATCCCTCCATTCGCCAAAACATCCACAGCAGAAACGGAAACAAACCGTAGCTTAAGAAACTAAGCGGCTGAGAATAGGCCCAAGCGTTAGATAAGATATTCACCAATGCATGACAGCCTACAGCATTTAGCCAAGCCCTAGTAACCAACCCCCAATGCCTAGACGCATGCAATGACAACATTGCAACTCCAAGGGCATACCCCCAAGGAGCAGAAAACAGCAAGTGGACTGGAGTACCGATGAGTCGATCAAGGATTGATGCAGTCTCGTTAGAGAGATAAACCCAGTTCTCCTCAGCCGTAAAGCCTAGGGCAACTGCTGTGGTGGAGAGGAAAATGTTGCTGGGTGATATTCGGTGCGATCGCGTCTGAATCCGTTTCAGGCAGTAAAACAAGATCACGCCGCCCAATTTGCTGCCTTCCTCAATTGGACCAACTTCTAGTAGCTGACGTAGGGCAACTCCACCTAGAGACCGGGTAGCCCTGTCCCAATTCATAACCCAGCTAGCGAGATGCTCAAACCCCCACTCTATACCTAAGGCAACACAACCCGCCCCTGCCCCAACCACAAACAGTAGGAGCAATTCAGTCA
>CAXUIV010000041.1:0-12834 GCA_964250875.1 uncultured bacterium | reverse complement strand
CCCCCACTTGTAGGCGGCGGCGGTAGTAGGCAAGCAGCAAAAGCGGTGGTGCAACTGCCCACGCAACCAACTGTAAATTGCCCACTTAGCCAAGTTACCCTCGCGATTGAGCAATTACAGTACGATGGCGGGGGCTATTGCAAGTGACGGTAGGAGCAGTGAAACCCGCCTCAACGAGTGCTTGTTCAATATCCAAGGCAAAATATTCATCCAGATACGGCTCAGTACTTTTTAGCAACGTCAGGATGTATGGCGGCATCTTGGCATGAATGTCGGATTTGGGATTCATATCCATGATTGCTAAGTATCCACCTGGACGCAGTAGACGCTTAGCCTCGCGAAAAATCTGTCTGGTTGCCGACTGAGGCAGTTCGTGGCACATCAGGCAAGTGGAAACTAGATCAAATGATGCATCTGGTAAATTGGTGGATTCAGCTGCTGCATGAACCCAGTTGATTCTAGTGTCACGTTGCTGAGAGTTGTAGCGAGCTACTGCCAAGAAGTAGGGCGACAGATCTAGGCCCGTAATCTCAGCTTGAGGATAAACCCCCTGGAGGGCAAAAGTACTCATGCCCACACTACATCCCAAGTCCAAGATGTTTCTTGGCTCATTTATTTGGCTTTTGAGAACGTCGTGGTAACTCTGGCGAAGTTTTGAGTCTCCTTGCGCTCCCGCGTCCGGCCAAATTCGAGTGTGAACGGCGTAGGCGGCGACTTCTACTTCTAGCGCCGCTTCCCAGTTGAGATTACCTGCTTCATAAGCATGGAATGACCGGCAGTAATAGTCTGGGTATACAAGTTCCGAGTTCTGCACACTTGCTAACTCAGTTTCCCAATTGTGTGAACGCAGTGCCTGCACTTGCTTTGTCCAAGGCACTCCTATCTGCTCAGCCCGCTCGATCATCATTTGCCGAGCCTGGTGCTTAGCGAGGTTGGCTAACGGTTTGATTGCCAGTAGCCCATTCACTAAGCGAGAGGCTAATCTAGCAGTCGTGTTTGTAGCAGTCATGAGTATAAATACTTATTTAGAACTTCTGATGTTTATACTTTTACAGTCGCGATCAGCTCTACATCCACTGATTAATTGCTATGAGAACAGTCTACCGGGTTGCGGGAGCTTTGGTTATTCTCTCCCATAGCAGTCTAGTTCTAAATCATAGGCCGAAGATGTAGAGACGTTATATGTAATGTCTCCACATAGTAGTGACTACAAAGACTCTGTTAAGAGGT
The DNA here is from genome assembly GCA_964250875.1 of uncultured bacterium. Taxonomy (GTDB): domain Bacteria; phylum Cyanobacteriota; class Cyanobacteriia; order Cyanobacteriales; family Chroococcidiopsidaceae; genus CAXUIV01. The sequence continues at coordinate 11,604 of CAXUIV010000041.1, read as the reverse complement.
TAATCTTGAATAAATAAGACCCAGGTGTTCTTCTTGACCTGAGCTTCAAGCCATAGCTTCCTGACAAGGTACTGAGATTCGATGTTGCAATCCTATTCTAATTCAGATAACCGCTACAACCCCTTTGAGTTACCGGGTGCCCGTCCCCATTACAATCCTGATCGACCTGGGCAGGTCAAGCACATTTTCTTAGACCTGATCCTTGATATTCCTAACCAGAGCTACCAAGGCACCTGCACCATTCAACTCCAGCCAATCCGCAGTGGAATTGAGCGGTTGACGTTAGATGCAGTCGATCTCAATATCCAGTCTGTCCAAATTGACAACAAGTCGCAAACGTTTGACTACGATGGTTCTGAACTGCACATCCAGCTCAACCCACCCACTGAAGTAGACCAACTGATGAAGATCGCGATCGCCTACTCGGTCGAAAAACCCCAGCGCGGTATTTACTTCATCCAGCCTAATCAGCACTACCCCAACAAACCAACTCAAGTCTGGACTCAGGGAGAAGACGAAGACTCCCGCTTCTGGTTTCCCTGCTTCGACTACCCAGGTCAACTCACCACTTCAGAAATTCGGGTACAGGTGCCCAAACCGGCGATCGCTATTTCCAATGGGCAGCTGATCCACACTGAGGAAAAGGGTGACGACAAAATCTACCACTGGTCTCAAGAGCAGGTTCATCCCACCTACTTAATGACTTTGGCAGTAGGTGACTTTGCCGAGATTCAGGATGAGTGGCGCGGTAAACCCGTCACCTACTATGTGGAAAAAGGCCGGGAAGAAGATGCTCGCCGCAGCATGGGCAAGACGCCTCAGATGATCGAATTCTTCAGCAAGAAGTTCGGCTACTCCTACCCTTTTCCTAAATACGCCCAAGTTTGCGTTGAAGACTTCATTTTTGGGGGTATGGAAAATACCTCCACCACTCTACTAACCGATCGGTGCTTGCTGGATGAACGGGCATCGCTGGATAACCGAGGTACTGAAAGTTTGGTTGCTCACGAACTGGCGCACCAGTGGTTTGGAGATTTGGTGGTGATCAAGCATTGGTCTCATGCCTGGATCAAGGAAGGTATGGCTTCCTACTCTGAGGTGATGTGGACAGAGTCTGAGTATGGTCCAGAGGATGCTGCTTACTACCGACTGCTAGAAGCCCGCAACTATCTGACCGAAGACAGTAGTCGCTACCGCCGTCCCATCGTCACTCACGTCTACCGCGAAGCGATTGAGCTTTATGATCGCCACCTCTATGAGAAAGGATCTTGTGTCTACCACATGATCCGGACGGAGTTGGGAGAGTTGTTCTGGAAGGCAATTCACACATTTGTTCAAGACAATGCATATCAAACAGTAGAAACGATTGACTTGCTACGGGCAATTGAAAAAGCGACTGGGCGTAACCTACTATTTCTATTTGACCAGTACGTTTATCGCGGCGGTCATCCCGATTTCAAAGTGGCTTACTCTTGGGATGGAGAGAGTCATCTTGCCAAGGTGACAGTGACTCAAACCCAAGCCGAAGCAGGTAATAACGGCAGCAGCAGCGGTTTGTTTGACCTGAAACTGCCGATTGCTTTTGGCTATAGCGATGAATCAGGAGGGGCACCGCCAGCGTCGCTTGTGCAGAACTCAGCAGAACTCAAAACTCAAAACTCAAAACTCAAAACTTTTAAGGTGCGTGTTAATGAGCGAGAGCAAAGCTTTTATTTTCCACTTGCAGAAAAGCCGCAGTTCGTGCTGTTTGATGCTGGAAATAATTTCTTGAAAACTGTGTCTCTAGAGTACCCTCTACCAGAACTGAAAGCGCAGTTGGAATTTGCCGATGGAGACCCAATCTCTCGCATCTATGCGGCTGAGGCTTTGGCGAAGAAAGGTGGGCTAGAGGCAGTGAAGGCGCTTGCCGCAGCGTTGAAGCGCGATCGCTGCTGGGGTGTTCGAGCAGAAGTGGCTAAGTGTCTGGCAGAAATTAAACTTGACCAAGTGTTTGATGGTTTAGTTGCTGGGTTGAAAGACGAAGATGCCCTGGTGCGTCGGTCAGTTGTGGAGTCCATGTCCCAAATTAAAACTCAGGAAAGCTACGAAGCACTGAAGACTCTGCTGGCGAAGGGCGATCCCAGTTACTACGTCGAGTCAGCCGCTGCCAGAGCATTAGCGGGGATGGTATCAACAACCCTTCAATCTCAAGAGAATGATGTTCTGACTCTGCTGCAATCTGTTTTGGCAGAGAGGGCGGGATGGAATGACGTGGTACGGGCTGGGGCGATCGCCGGTTTGAGCCAGTTGAAAACTTCAACTCAGGCGCTAGAAATCATCTTGGAGTACACCAATTTGGGTGTGTCACAAGCCTTACGCCTAGCAGCAATTCGCTGTTTAGGCACTATTTCCACTGGTCAGACTCCTGTCAACCTGCAAAAGATACTGGAGCGACTAGAGGAGCTTTCTGGAGAAACCTTTTTCTTAACTCAAGTGGCAGTAGCCTCAGCGCTGGGGCAAATGGAAACCCCTAAAGCCATCGGCATTTTGCAGTCTCTAGCCAACCAAACACCTGATGGTCGTGTGCGACGCATAGCTGAAGAGGCAATTCAACGAGTTCAAAAAAACTCCGGCGCTGACCAAGCCGTTAAACAGCTGCGGGAAGAACTCGATCAGCTCAAACAACAAAACCAGGAACTGAAAAGTCGCCTAGAGAGCCTGGAAGTGAGGGCTTCTGGGGCATAAAGCGAAGGGTGAAGGGTGAAAGGTGAAGGGCGAAGGGTGAAGAATTTATCCTATGCCCCATGCCCCATGCCCCATGCCCTATGCCCTATGCCCAAAATTTTTGCCAAGACCATGAAACCGCCTGAATTTATCTTTCTTAGCAATTGTTTGTATTTTGATATACTAGATCTGGTATGTGAGGTGGCATGCTGACGGTTAGTCCGGTTAGCTTGATTCCTCAAAAATAGGGGTCCGTAAAGATCTAGCTGATCGTTGTTTGAGCTAGAAGACGACAATTAATTGTGGTAGTAAATTTTGCGGGTCCCAATTATTAAGAGATAAAAGCGTAAATTTTTAGTTTAAGAGGCTAATCAAGGCGTGGGTCAGTATCAATCTGCTCAACAGAGGCGCTACGATCCAGAAGCGATCGCAAAAGCCTACCGCTACCGTCCCTGGCTCGTCTTCTGGCGTGCGTTCAAGGTTATTTGGGACTTCACTGGGTTTATTCTTAGTCTCAAGTGGGACGAATGGCAAGATCGAGTTGAGCAGAACCAGCCGAGAAGAGCTTCCCGGCTACGACAAATACTGACAAATCTCGGTCCCACTTTTATTAAAGTTGGTCAAGCTCTCTCCACACGGCCTGACTTAATCCGTAAAGATTTTCTAGATGAGCTGATTAAGCTGCAAGACCAGCTACCTCCTTTCGATAGCGCGATCGCCTACGAGAGAATTAGGACTGAGCTGGATGCTCCAATTGAAGATATCTTCAGCGATCTGTCCCCTGTTCCTGTCGCTGCGGCTAGTCTAGGGCAGGTTTACCGGGGACATCTCCGCAGTGGTGAAGAAGTTGCGGTCAAGGTACAGCGCCCCAACTTGTTACCCGTCATTACACTTGATCTCTACTTGATGAGATGGGCTGCTGGATGGCTGGAGCCTTGGTTGCCGTTGAACTTGGGTCACAATCTCACCATGATCGTGGATGAGTTCGGCACCAAGCTATTTGAAGAAATTGACTATATCAACGAGGGTCGCAACGCGGAGAAATTTGCCTTCAATTTCCGCAACGATCCCCACATCAAAGTGCCAGCGATCTACTGGCGCTATACCAGCACCCACGTCTTAACCCTGGAGTGGATTAACGGATTCAAGCTCACAGATACTAGAAGCGTTCTAGAGGCAGGTCTCGACACTGACACCTTGGTTGAAATTGGTGTGACCGCAGGACTCCAACAGCTACTGGAATTTGGTTTTTTCCATGCTGACCCCCATCCAGGGAACTTGTTTGCCATGGCTGATGGTCGGATGGCCTATATCGACTTTGGCATGATGGATCAGTTAGACCAGAACACCAAAGAGACTCTGGTTGACGCTGTTGTGCATCTGGTCAACAAAGATTACACCGACTTAGCCGAAGACTATGTAAAGCTAGGATTTCTGACCCCAGAAACGGATATTCGCCCGATTGTGCCTGCCTTAGAAGCTGTACTAGGAAACGCAATTGGCGAAAGCGTAGCTACGTTTAACTTTAAAACAATCACGGATTCGTTCTCGGAGCTGATGTATCAGTATCCCTTCCGAGTTCCGTCGAAGTTTGCCTTGATCATTCGTTCGCTGGTGACTCAGGAGGGGATCGCTCTTAGCCTGAACCCCAATTTTAAAATTGTCGAGGTGGCATATCCCTACGTGGCGAGACGACTGCTGACTGGGGAATCTCCAGAATTACGGCGGCGGTTGCTCAATGTGTTGTTCAAAGATGGTAAATTTCAATGGGAGCGGTTAGAGAGTTTGATTGCAATGGCTCGTGCTGACGAAAGCTTCGATTTGTTGCCTACGGCTCGGCTAGGTTTGCAGTTTCTCCTCTCAGATGAAGGTAAATTTCTCCGGCGGCAGTTGCTGCTGGCGCTTACAGAAGATGACCGGCTCCATACAGAAGAAGTCCAACGTCTGTGGAATCTGGTCAAGGATGAACTGAAACCCGCCCAGCTGCTTGATGTGGCGATTGGAGCATTGACAGAGTTATCCAGAGAAGGAACAGAAGCGCTTAGACTGTCCGTTGTCCGTGGTCAGTCGTCAGTTGGAATGACAAACTGAGGGTTTTAATAACGGACGCTGGACAGCTTAATTAAAGGAACACATGTATTACTCTTTCGAGCCTCCCTATTTTCTTCTGATTGCCGGTTTGCTGGCGGCGTTAACATCTGGTGCAGCTTTTGCCGCGACGCTTAAGCAAATCGTGCAAAAGTGGTCAAGTGATCGCGATGGTGCTGCGGATGCCGCTGGGGTTAGCAAAACTGTTGCGCGTTTATCAATAGGACAGTTACTGGTCCCTTTTCTCGGAATCGCTGCTGGTGTCTGCATTTTTCTGGCCGCTGGTTTAGAAGTTTTTGGCTTTCCCACCTGGCTTTCCTATGCAGTTGCTGCTCCACTCACGGTACTCATTGGTTTGCTGATTTGGCTACAGTTGGGAAGTATGATGGCTTTTGTCGAGCAGAGGGGCTTTCAAGCACTGGATTTAGACTCGTTCAGCTAATTTCTGTTGCTGCTGTGTAGAAATTGTCAAAAACCTCATTTAGCCTCTGCGAATCATGAACTGCTTGAGCTTGGGTGATCGCCCCTGCACTTAATTTTTCATAGTGTTCCTTTTTACCGGGTCGGTCGAGAAACTCCATCAGTAACTGCAATGCCTGGTCAGCAAGATCGCTGTATGTGCTGTCTAGAATATTCCAGTATGTGTCGCTTTTCCTCTCTGACTCATCAAGCCAGTTGTTCCACTCTCTTTTTTCGCTGAGAGCTAAATTTAGCAGATAGCCATTTCCACCGTGGTGAACAAATTCTGGCAGGGCACATACATTCGTTGTAATTGCAGGAGTTGCGACTGAAAAGCCTTCTACAACGCTGTATCCATAGGTATCATGTAGTGTAGCCATTAGCTGAAAATGACTTTGTGACAGCAACTGCATAACTTCGGAGTTAGGTATTCCATTATGCAGTACAACATTGGGCAAATCCAGCAACTTTAAGTCCTCTTCGTATCGCTTGCTGTCGGGAAAATCTGTAGGCACTCCTGCACCACATTTGATGCCGGATACCAAGGTGACTGTAACGGGCAAACCCATTTTATGAGCTTTGTTCGCAAGTCTTAAAGCCACGATTCCACCTTTGCGGGCAAAGTGATGCCCTATAAATACTAGTTTTATCTGACCATTCTCATATGTTTTAGGTGTAGCAGTTACTGGAAAATTAGGATGAATGACCTCTAGCTTTTTAACCGCCTTGTCTAATAATTCCCAACCTTCTAGCTGTTTAAGGAATCTCATCCTCGCGTAATCTGATATAGCGATAATCTTTATGCAGTTGTCTAATGCTAATCGTTGCTTGAGTGTCTCTCTCAATAGAGTCTTGAACCTATTATCCTCTCTATAGAAGGAGAGATGTTGCTCAAAAGTGATAAACCAAGGCTTGTTAGTATAGGGGATGCAGTTGAATGTGTGGATTAATTGGTAATCTTCCCATACGGGTTGCCAAGCAGCAACGCTAGCGAGAGGCAGCCAAATCTTCTCTAAAGGATACCGGCCTAAAGGAAACGCTTTAGGCCGAATTAACGTATGCCTAGACTTACGAGGTAGATTAGGAATACTTAGATGATTGTTCCCTGCGACAATAACCCTTGCCATGGTTTTAATTCGTTTTAGTTAAACATAAGATACTATCTTTGATGGAAAGGTGCATCACGACTCCAGCATCGACGGATACGTTCGAAATCAGTCAAAATTGAAAACACACCCTTGATATAATCTTGCCCAGTCCATTGAGCTGCTCGTTGTAATCCACGTTGTACGAGTGTAGAGCGGAGTTCTGGGCGATCGCAAAGCGACTTAACTGCCAGCGCAATCTGCTTCTCGTCTTTAGGATCTACCAGTAAAGCAGCATCTCCCAGTTGTTCTTGCGCACCTGCGACATTTGAGGCAATGACAGGGCAGCCCAAGGCAAATGCCTCTAGAGGAGGTAGGTTATCGGGACCAAAAAAAGTTGTAAAAACTAGTGCAAAAGCATGTTGGTAGAGTGAGATCAAGTCTGATTGAGGTACAAAACCGAGGAAATGCACCTGAGTGGATAACTGAAGTTCTGCCACTAGTTTCTTGACATGGTCCTGATTTCCTTTGTCTGAACCGACAAACACAACGGGAAAGACAATACCATACTCATCTCGTAATAATTGCAAAGCGAGTAACAACCCTATGTGGTTTTTGTGAGGCCAAAATTGAGCTGGATAAAATAAATAGTTTTCCGGAATATTATACTTAGCGAGTACTTCTTGCTCACCACTCGCTGTAGCATTCAGGGCAAAAGCAGGCGTGGGATAAGGTAGGAGCTTGATCCGTTCTGGTGCAACTTGACAGAAGCGCTCAATCTCAGATTTGCCAGCCTCTGTGCCAGTAATAATCATCGCGGCACGTCGGATTTTAATTCCATAAGAACGCTCCCGTTTGTCCCAGCGTCCTCCTGAACTTACTTCTGGAAAATGAGGCTGGTTCCGATGTTCTAAGTCCCACACTGTGGTTATGTATGGCAATTCCATTGTTGGATAATCATAAGTCCCCAATTCTAGGTACCACATGACCTCAACACCGTTTTTGATGATGAACTTTTCTACTAAATTTTCTACTGGTAGTTGACCTCTGATCTGTAGCCTTTCAAAAATAGAGTTCACCGTCTTGGCGAATTTGTATTGAATTCGTTCTTTAAGGCTAAGGCCAAGGTAACTCGCCTGAAGAGGTAGAAACTGGATGCTTTCGTTTGACAGCTCTTTTTCTAATTCTTTAACCCAACTTAGTACAACAAAAGTATGTCCACTAACGTCACTATATCTGATTAGCGATCGTAATACTTCAGTCTCGAATGTGGAGCCTCCACCAATTTCGGGCCTAAAGTTTTTGATAAATACACCAACTTTCATCTTTAACTATCCTAAATTCTAAAATGACTTCAAAACACCTTTTGTAATTCTATTGAGGGTTTGCTGCCAGGGAGTTGTTTTTGCCTGAGCTTGAAAAACTGCTGGCGGTAGCGCTGCATTAAGGTTGCGGTAGTGTTCCCAAGTGTCCCAATAAGGGCAACCAGGCTCAATCCGAATTCCTGCCCAATGGATGTACTGCAACGCCTGGTTTACTTTTGGATCAAACAGAATGTCTCCTTGGGGCTGAAAATGCTTACTACCAGCCCAACTTCCAGGTGCTTGGCCTGGTCTGCGTATAATGTTAAAGCGACGCGGAATGCGCTTTAAAAGCATGTAGTTAATGATTGGCTGATCTGAGGTTTTTTCAGAAAAATCAAAATACTCCGGATGGGCAGCACATTCAGCAAAGATGTCATAGAGATCCTGCTCTGAAACCAAACCTTTCTTAGATCCCCAAAATCCACCGTTGAATATGTCCTTAACTTCGTTCTCGCTGAATATTTTATCTTTTAAAACTTGAGAACTGAAGACATTTTTAATTCCTCCCAAATGTTGATAGTCGCAGCAAACAAAGTCATAATCAGAAAGATAGTTGAGGTTGTCAATTATCTTCTCGAAAACAACAACATCGGTATCAATATATAAAAATTCATCAAAAGGACCAAACCAACAGGCTTGCTTGCGGAATTGATTAGGGCGAGCAAAAAACTGACCACCAAAAATTTGATGTAGTTGATTCGACAACCGCTCGATAAACTCTAAATCTTCGTAAACCTGTACGTCATATGACTCAGTGAGAATTTCGGCGATCGCCTGATACTGATCGTTATAAGGAATCAGCATCACTGGCGTATCCGAGTCATGAACTCGAATGCTGTTGAGCAGAGCGATCGCCTGATCGGTCACTCGGTCATTAGCGGTAATATAAATTCCCCGGTTCATCAGATCCTCCTTAATGAGCTAATCCCAACTTCCGCAAAACTCTTGCCCCTAAACTGGGAGGGGCATTGTAAGGCTTCGGTTTAGTGATAAATTTAGGTCGCTTCTCTGGTTCATGCAGGTAGCGGTAGTACAAGAATAGGTCGCGGTAGGGGAAATCAATATTTTCACCAGCGCTGAGGCGACTGAATAACTTGGACGATAAACCAATGTAGTGCAGATAGGTCAGGCGATTACCTTTGTCATACAGTATGTGGTTTTGTTCAACAAAATGAGTAGAGGTGACACAGCATCCTGTGCTTTTACCCTCTGGCAAGTGGTGGGCAAAATTATAGCTACAGATGCCTGACCGCATCACCATATAGTTAAGAATAGTTTGATCAGGAGCCATCGGATAAAGGACATCTGCCTCCCCTGCCCTCAACTGATCAAGTAGCCACTCCCGCTGCTGAAGGTTGAACATACCCTTTTTAGCGGCGTAGAATCCGGAGCAAAAAATGTCAGACTGAATTTGCTCCGGCGTGAACAATGCTGCTAATTTGCCAGCCGATAAATCGTAAACGTGAGCTGGATCAGTGTATTGAAAGTCATAAACAACCCAATCATTTTTGCTCAGTTGCTCAAAAATTGGTGCGACTGCACCCATAAGCAGAGTGTCTGCATCCATGTAGACAAAGCGGTCAAAAGGGCCGTCGAAAGCGCAGTAACGTCTATGAGTACCGACTCGATGATAAGGTTCACTCCCAATTTGACGCCAATGCTCGCAGGCGGTGGGATGAGTATCCCAAACATCCCGTACAAACTGGTCCCATTGCTGAATTGAGTTACCATCGTTATAGAGACTCACATTCTGTCGTTGGGCGATTTCAGCAGCAATCTGAGCTGTGTTGTCGTCGTAGGGATAGATACAGACAGGCATTTCTGGTCCCAGAATTGCCTCAATGCTGTTGAGTAGGGCAACGAGTTGGTCGTAAACCCGATCATTGGCTAGGGTACAAATTCCATCCATAGGCGGCAAAGCCCTCATTGGCTGGCAATACTTTAAGTTCTAACACACTGATGTGGAGGCAAGGTTCTCCCGTCCTTGTGGTGAAGAATCTGGTTTGGGGGCATGGGGCATGGGGCATAGTATCAGCCGGTTATAACAAAGCTGCTGATGAATTGATTCAGAAATCTTACGGATGTAGATTGTTTTTGCTGTTGTGGAATCAGTGAGATTGCTGAAGACAGAAATTCTGTAGTCGTCCTACTTTAGGGCTGTTATACTAGTTGCGACACTAACTAATCACCAATGTTCAGAGCTAGATGCTGAAATGGAAACTGGGATCTATTTATTAGCCAATGATAAGGTTTATGACCAGTTCGTGGCCTTACTTAACAGCATAGAAGCTAACTATGGTCAAGATGTACCTGTATGCATCATTCCTTTTGACGACAATATGAGTTCGATACTACAAGAAATTTCTCAGAGGAAAAACATCTTTTTATTTGAGGATAAAGACTCTATAGAAAAATGGGAGAAATTTATTAATGCGCTGCATAAAATTTATCGTAGCTATCCCCATCAAGGAGTAACAGACAAAAAGACTCGAGGGTTAAGAATGCATAGAAAATGCTGTGCGTTTGATGGACCTTTTGCCAAATTTATATACATTGATGTTGATACATTAGTGTTTCAACCTCTTGATCATATTTTTCGACAGCTTGACTATTACGATTGTGTTTCTCATGATTTTCAGAGAAAGACATCTATCAAAAAGAAAGAGGTTGCTCACTTTTTTGAAATATTTAAGAATGAATACGAGTCTGAAGAAGCTTTGTCCCATCAATTTCGTTGCGGTGGTTTCTGGGCCTCTAAGCAAGGTGTAATAAATGAAAAGGATCTTGATTATTTTCTGCAAGAACTCAAGAACGGTGACGTAAAAATCTTTAGTAATTCTTTTTTAGACGATACACCTATTCTCAACTACATGAATTTAAAGAAGGGTTTGAAACTCTACAATTTCACCTTAGACGGTAGCTCTGAGTACTGCACAGGTGTCTGCATAACATCTCCGCATTTTGAAGAGAAAGAACACATTTTATACGATCACAATAAGAAACTAACTTACCTACACTATATGGGTCTTGATAATGAGCGTCTTCGTCGGCTGTGTCAGTGGCAGCAGATGAATCTACCTTATAAAGATCGGCTCGTCTACTTTGCAGACAAATTACTCAAATGGCAAATTGGCAATATTCCTTATAAAGATATCTTTCTACACTATAGATTTCTGGGTCAAGGGTAAATCTATTTCTGTATGCGCCAAACTTTGATGGTGTCGTCTCCACTGCCACTGACCAAGGTCTGACCATCGGGGCTAATGGCGACAGAACTCACCCAACTTGTAGAGCCAGTGAGGGTACGTAATAGCTGCCCAGTTCGCAACTGCCAAATCTTGATGGTATTGTCACCACTGCCACTAACCAAGGTCTGGCCATCTGAGCTAATGGCGACAGACAAAACAGCGGCAGAATGACCTGTGAGGTTGTGCAACAGCTGGCCAGTTTGCAACTGCCAAATCTTGATGGTGTTATCCCCACTACCACTTGCCAAAGTTTGACCGTCCGGGCTAATGGCAACGGAATTGACATAGCTTGAATGTCCAGTGATGGTACGCTTTGGTAAACCAGTGTTCAATTGCCAAATCTTGATCGTATAGTCGTCGCCAAACGGCCAAATGGTGCCATTGCCACTGACCATGGTTTGATTATCTGGGCCAATGGCGATGGAATTAACGCCATAAGAGTGCTTTGTGAGGGTGTGCAACAGACGTCCAGTCCTCAACTGCCAAATCTTGATCGTGTTATCCCCACTGCCACTCGCTAGGATCTGGCCGTCGGGGCTAATGGCGATCGAATTAACCCATTTGGAATGCCCAGCCAAGGTACGCAACAGCTGGCCAGTCCTCAACTGCCAAATCTTGATGGTGTTGTCCCCACTGCCGCTGACTAGAGTCTGACCA
>CAXUIV010000040.1:0-15560 GCA_964250875.1 uncultured bacterium | reverse complement strand
AACCAGTCAGGACACCGAGACGAAACACGGCCAGTCGTCGGTGTCCTTTCTGACATCAGGCAGTCTGTAGAATAAATTCCTCTATTGCCGCTGCTACACCGTCTTGCTCCACATTAGGAGCCACCCAACTAGCAACAGCCTTCACTTCTGCTGGCGCATTGCCCATCGCCACACCAATACCAGCGTAATCAAGCATTTCGACATCGTTGAAATTATCGCCAATCGCCATAACGCTAGCAGCGTCTATTCCCAATAGTTCAACCAAGTAGAGTACTCCAGCTCCTTTGTTAACAATGGGGTTAGTAGCCTCAAAGAATGTGGCAACAGATTTAGTCAAGTACAGCTCAGCTGGAGTATATTGGCGGCGCAAATTTCCCAGCAGCTGGTCGATCAAAGCTGTGTCATCACTCAGAGCTAGGACTTTTGTCGGCTCAGATGTTAAAACTTGGCGCAAGTCGCCCACAGGAATAGGTTCGATACCAGAGCGTTCCGCGTAGATTTGCGTCTCTGGGGTTAACTCCCGGACGTAGAGTTGATCGTTAATATAGAAGTGAACCGAAAGCAGCGATCGCAGTTGCGGCTGTTCGAAGTAATCCAGCAGCTGGTGTGCCATTCTTTTCGAGACAGACCAGTGGCGATGCATTTGCTCGGAGACGGGATCTTGAATCCATGCTCCTTGGTAAGCCAACAGGGGCAGAGTCGAACCTATTTCCTGGTGGAACCGCAAGGCTGATCGGTACATCCGTCCTGTGGCGATCGCTACCTGAACACCCTGGGCTTGCGCGTCGAAGATTGCCTGCTTGACTGGTTCCCGAATCTCATTTGACTCTCCGGCGATCGTACCATCAATATCCAGTACGAGCAGTTGAATTTTAGTTTGAGCTGCACTCGTCCCTACACCTTCATAAAGCCCATTCCGCATCATGGCTTGCCAGTCTCCTGATATCTTCCGCCTTGTTGGTCGTTAGTTGTTGGTTGTTAGTAATATAGCGGTTGCCAGTCCGGTAAGGTATAGTGAATGGGGACGCAAAGCTCTGCGCCCTCGGCGTGTACCGCATCAAAACGAGAATTGCTGTACAAACAACTAACAACGAAAAACCAAAAACACGATATCCTACCACCTTCAGGCGTGGGATGAGTCACCAATGACCTCACGCAATGTCTTCAGTAGCTCCTGTGCTGTGTAGGGCTTGGACAAAAACGCTCTGGCACCCATAGCCCTAACTACACTCATGTTTTCCTTTGAGGCTAGTCCACTGACAGCAATGATGTTGACCTGTGGGTTAACTTTTCGCAATGTACGGATAGTGATTGACCCATCCATCTCCGGCATCATCATGTCCATCAACACCACACTAATTTTCTCACCATGCTCTGCATACCGAGCTAATGCTTCAATTCCGTCACAGGCAGTTAAAACCCTGTAGTTGTGGGTTTCTAAAGATGTTTTAGTAATCTCTCGAATGACGGCTTCATCATCTACAACCAGGATCAGTTCCCCTTGTCCTAAAGGCAGTTTAAGTTCTTCAACTTCCAGCGTTTCCCCTGTCTCTACTGCTGGCAGGTGTACCTCAAATTGGGTTCCTTTTCCCAAGTTACTACACACATTGACAAAACCGCCGTGACTTTTGATAATACCAATGACTGTTGAGAGACCCAGTCCTGTGCCTTTACCCAACTCTTTAGTTGTGAAGAATGGCTCAAAAATTCTATCTAAAATCTCAGGAGGAATGCCCATTCCTGTATCTGCGACACAAATGACAATATAGGGCCCTACTTGAGCATCAAGATAAACACTGGCGTAGCTTTGATCAACAAAAAGGTTTTCGGCACAGATGCTTAAGCGGCCGCCGTGTGGCATGGCATCGCGAGCATTCACGCACAGGTTCATGAGAACCTGGTGCAGTTGTGTGGCATCTCCACAAACTGTCCAAAGATTTTGCGGTACGTTGGTGTAGATTTCAATAGATTTTGGGAATGTCTCAATCGCAATCTGCTTGATTTCTGAGATCAGGTGCCGAACTTGAAGCGTCGTGTGCTTGCCTTCAACTCCTCGGGCAAACGACAGCACTTGCTTGACCAAAGCAGCTCCGCGTTTAGTATTAGCCTCTAGTGTTTTGAGCAGCAGCTGACTTCGCTGATCAGAGATTTTCATTTGCAGAAGTTGAGCTGACATCAGAATTGGAGCGAGAATATTGTTCAGGTCGTGAGCAATGCCGCTAGCCAGTGTTCCGAGGCTTTCCAGCCGCTGAGCGCGGAGAAACTGTGCTTCGAGTTGTTTTTTCGCTGTGATGTCAGTGTCAACCGTGAGGATAGATTTTGCTTTCCCCTCTTCATCGCGCACTAGTGCCCACCGGCTCTCGACAATGACCTCCTTACCGTCTTTAGTCACTTTGTGAAGCTCACCGTACCACTCACCTTGGACGACAGCTTTTTGAGCCTCTTTGGGTTGAGACGAATCCTTGTATAACACTTCATTCGCATTCTTCCCGATCGCCTCATCAGCCCGCCAGCCATATAAATTTTCAGCACCTTTGTTCCAAAACAAAATTTTGTTTTCTAGATTCCGAACGAGGATTGCGTCGGTGGAAATATCGAGTAGGGCTGCTTGTTCGCGGATTTTCTGTTCCGCTCGTTGGCGCTCAGCGATTTCTGTTTGGGCTTGCCGATAAAGTTCTGCCTGCTGGATCGCCAATGCAACCTGCGTAGCCAATTGCTTCAGCAAATTGATTTCTAACTGTTGCCAATGCCGTGGCTCCGAACATTGGTTGGCGACCATCAGTCCCCACAACTGTTCTCCTTGCAGAATGGGCACCACTAAGTTGGCTCTAATTTGCAGCTTGGCTAAGAAATCGACGTGACATTCGGATAAATCAGCTTTGTAGATATCTGCTGTGGCTTGAATGCGACCCTGTTTGTAGAGTTCCCGCCCGGAGGTTTCTCCAAAGAAAGAATCTTTAATTTTTGCTCCCAAAATGGGGGACCAATCAGGGTCTACAGATTCTACAGCTACAATGCCACTCCAGTCCGGCTCAAAGCGGTAAATAAACACTCGCTCAATTTGCAGAAACTGTCGCACTTCAGACACCGTTGAGCGGAGAATCTCTTTTAATTCCAAAGACTGGCGAATGCGTTGCGCCATCTCTGTCACCAGTCGTTCCTGCTCATTCTGCTGTCGCCATCGATCTTCCGCTTGCTTGCGCTTGGTGATATCCACCGCTGTCCCTACCATGCGCAGCGCCTGCCCGTCATCATAAAGGACTTGGCCTTTTCCAGCTATCCAGTGAATACTGTTGTCAGGCCAGACGGTGCGGAACTCAATATCGCAGTCAGCTTTCTGTTTGACGGCTTGAGTTACTGATTGGACAACAAACTTGCGGTCTTCAGGATGAACATGTTTGAGAAAAACTTTACGGAAGCTGCTAGCTGTACCTGGAGTTAAGCCAAATAGAGATTCAAAGTTGTCTGACCAAGTTATACTGTCAGTCAGGATATTCCAGTCCCAAATGCCAGTTTGGGTCGCTTTGAGAGCCAGTCTTAGTCGTGCCTCACTTTCCCGCAATGCCTCCTCCGCCTCCTCCGCCACGGCAGCGATCGCTATAGATTGCGATCGCTCACCATCAGTCAGTACTACCTCGACCTGCTGGCGCTGAACTAGGGAAGACCCCAACTGAGCTATGCGTGGGTGTAATGCAGCTAACTCTTTAATTGATTGTTTAATTCCTTCCTCATTTTTCATTGTCTGTATATAGCTAGGGAACTTCTCCGAGTTACTAACTTTTGTCCAGCAGATTAACTAATAGCCAAGCCAGGTTATAGACAGTTTGATTCGGGGATAAGTACTGCTTCAGTCGGTATTTAATTATTTGACAGGCGGAATGAGAACACGAGGCTGTCTTGATTCTTCGTCTTTAATTCCGTCTAGTGAGACGATGTCTAGACCCTTAGTCTTCTATTTTATTTTTATGTCGAGCAGTGGTCATCTTATTGTAAGCCTATAGGCAATTTAACTTTGTATAGAATTTACATCTTTTGAAGGTTCTCTCGCCATTTACTAAACTTAATAAAAACAGGAGATTCTCCTGTTTTTATGGGTAGATTTCCTACTAGCTTTTAGTGCAACTTCCTGATTGGGTGCTGGGGGAAAGCAGTTTTCAGCTCTTATGACTGTTTGGCTTTGTCTGCACAACACCGTACATCAATAATATTAGCAGCAGTCTTATTCTAGTTGTGGACTTAATTGTTTCTTCTCCTGTAAAGGCATTACATATACCGTATTTAGAGGTTTTCCCTTGTGAATAGTCTAAAGCTGGTGCATAAATAGCCTCGTCAGGAGCGTCTCAGTTGGGCAAGTATAACTCCTGGGATTCAGAGGTCATAACATTTGCAGATCTTAGAGGAAGCGCAACTGCTGATCACGCAATTAGGGTCGCCCAGTTACAAATGTTGGCGTCAATAGTTGCGAGAAAACACTGCCAGTAAGAGTTTGGATTATAACAAATTATTCCCTAAAGTAGATTTAGAGCCTGCTTGTACTCTCTACATTGAGGTAACTGTAGGACTTCAGAGAAATAGTTTTCCATGTTACTGAACGCTCGTTCGAAGACGGCATCCGGACACGCTATTCGGGTGTATGGTGGGGCGTCGCTCGAACCACTGGTGTTCACACCGCCTTCGCCATACTGCGAGGTCTGCATCATCGTTCCAGTCCGTGACGAGGCTCAGAACTTGACCGCTACGCTGCATGCTTTGGCGGACCAAACTGATTTGGAAGGCCGACCACTGGACCGAGAACGCTACGAAATCGTTCTGCTGGCCAACAACTGCACTGATGATTCCGCCGCGATCGCTCGACGCTTTGCCAAGCAGCATTCGACCTTGGCGCTGCATGTGGTCGAGGTAACTCTACCGCCGTCTGAGGCTCATATTGGTAGGGTCCGGCAGATGTTAATGGACGAAGCGTATCGCCGCCTCAAGACCTTGGACTGCCCACGCACTGTGATCGCGTCAACTGACGGCGACACGCAGGTTGCACCGAACTGGGTGGCAGCGATACTACAGGAGATCGACCTCGGTGCTGACGCGGTTGGTGGACGAATCTTAACTGATCCGACCAGTCGATCCGCCTTAGATCCTATTACAAGGCTGTACTTCCTGCGTGAAGTCGGTTATCTGTCTCTAATAACTGAGTTAGAAACCTACCTTGATCCAGACCCACATGATCGCTGGCCGCGACACTATCAACACTTTGGAGCTAGCTTAGCCGTAACTCCTCAAATGTACGAGCGAGCAGGTGGCTTGCCAGTTGTCCGCACAGCTGAAGATGTCGCCTTTTACAAAGCTCTACTTCGAGTTGACGCTCGTTTCCGTCATAGTCCAGTCGTGCGTGTTGTCACCTCAGCCCGACAAGTTGGACGGACACAAAACGGGCTAGCAAATCAACTCAGTCAATGGGCAGAGATGGGACGGCAGCACCAGCCTTTCCTGGTTGAGCAGCCGCAGATCGTTGAAGCCCGCTTGCAGGTGCGTCGTAGCTTACGGGTATCGTGGCAGCGATTGCAGTCCGGTCATCAACTGACTAGCAACCACGTTGTAACGCTGGCAGATCGCCTAGGGGTGGCTACAGGATGGTTGGTGAATACTCTTGAACACTCGCAGACTTTTGGGCTGCTGCTAGAACAAATTGAACATCAACAGTCTAAAGGCGGGTGGTCGAAGCTACCAGCAAGAAAGGTAGAAATCGGACAGGCGCTCAGCGATCTGCGCCTCCGCCTTTACTGCCTGCGCCGTAGCGTGCCTCTCCTAAAGCCGCTCAAACAGGTCAAGCCGGTACTCCTCATGACGCCGACCCCATAAATGCCTCAACTGCTGAGGGGTGGACTCGGTGTTCGCCCCCGCCAGTTCTAGAAAAGAATCGTGAACTTCATCGCCACTTAAAGGGTAATCGCGGGCGTAAAGTGTCCAATGGACGAGGAGGAGGTGCCCACCCGGCTTCAGGTGATCAACGATGAGCCGCTGCGCCTGCTTCAATTCATCCCAAGACCAGTAATAGCCCACCTCAGACAGCAGCGTCAGATCAAAAGAGTCAGTTGGGTATTCCTCTGGTACGCGCATCAGCTGAAAGCGGACCTGAGGCAGAGACTGGCATCTTTGGATTGCCCGATCCATAGCCTTTTTGGAAACATCAACCGACAGCAGCGAATCGCAGCGCTCAGCCAACTGTGCAGTGAGTACACCAATTGAGCAGCCAATTTCAAAAGCTGCACGATACTGCGGCAAAGGTAATGCCGCTAGCGTTGCCGCATATTTGTTGGCTTCGTACTCACTGGTTTCAAAATTCCACGGGTCATCGTGCGTGCTATAGAGGCGATCAAAATAGTCTGGCAGTAGTGATTGTTTTGGGGAGTTACTCATCGCAAGCAGCCTCTAAATAGATTTCCCAGGGTTGATTAAAGTGAACCAGCATCTCTGGCGTCAGGCGGAAGCCCTCTGGATCATCGTCAATCAAGTCAGTCGTCTGTGAACGATGGGCGGCGATCGCGCTTTGTTTCTGAGACAGCACGGCGCTGATATCGAGTCGCCAAGCCTTCACAGGACGTCCAACCAGGTTTTCAGTCCGTTGCTCCGGGTCCCAGTCCCAAATTGGATACTCAATTAATCTTGGGGGGCTGCAATTTTGTCTCGTGTGGGAGTTACGGGTGATTGCTGCGCGGACAAGACTCCAAGTCGCTCGATGATCGGGGTGGGGATCGTACCGCCATGGAAGCAGAATCGTCTTTGGTTGAAATGCCTCAAGGTGGGAATTAACCAAGAAGAGGGCTTGCTCAAACCCAACTGCTTCAGGCTCTGGTATCGAACCATCCTTTAAGCGCAGAAAGGTTAGTGATGCCGAGACGCCAAGTGTACAGAGTGCGGCTTTTGTTTCAGCCTCACGTAGAGCCTGCAAGGCTGGCGCGGGATAGCGGCGAGAACGGGGATGTGAAAGCGTGCCGTCGCTGATCACCAGAACCTGTACCGGGCAGTTCAAATTCCGCAAGAGGGCGATCACGCCACCACATCCCAGGGATTCGTCGTCTGGATGAGGAGCAACAACCAGCGTGGAACCAAACTCTGCAACTGTATCGGCTGGACACAGTGGTATGCTATTTGGATCAGCAAGGGGCGACGGGGCTACGCTACTCATGGGACCAAAGCTCCGCGCTGGCTTCAGATTTAGAGAGTGCATACTGTCCAACATTTGTTAAGGCGGCATCAAATGCGGGCTGGCGTAGGTATAAAGTTAAATCACGGACAATGCGCTCGATTGGATTCGGTGGTAGTAGGCCACGAGTGCCGACCGAACGTTCGGCTAACTGCACCACGTCCATACAGATCTCCTCGATTGCTGTACGCACCATATTGGCGTAAGCAACAATCTTGTCCGCCTGCTGACTTGAGTCAGTGGGATAACCACAGAACACTGGCGCATACTGAGCCATCAAGCCCGCCGCACTACGCAGCCACAGATTCCCACTCTCAACCGCGATCGCCATCTTACCGATGCGAGCTTCTTGATGTGGGTCTTTGGTGCGGTTTAAGTCGTTCAAGTATTGACGTGTGGCGTCAAACAACGCCTCAGCCCCGCCTAGCTGTACAGCCGCAAAGCGAATAACCCCACCGCTCAGCCAGGGCTGTCTGTAGTAGTCACCTGGAGCGCCAATCATGGCTGTAGCATCAAGCTCAACGCCACTAAAATCTACCTTGTAACTAGCTGAAGCCCGCATTCCGGAGGGTCGCCACCAAGATGGGTCACTTACGGTATGCACCTCGTCCATAGGGACAATGCACATCTGCCAGCCGCCATCCGGCAGAACACCGTTGACAAAGGGACGCTCTACGTAGCCAGATCCTGAGGCAAAGGTTTTAGATCCCTCAAGCCGATACTTGCCATTACTGACAGGAATGATTTTTACCCCATCTTCTGCTTCAGCATTCCAAACGCCGAAGATTTTATAGCGATCACGGGCAGCAGTGGCGTAGGTTTCTATCTGCTTTCTGGTACCGAAGGTCTGAATCAGCTGTAGAGCATTGACATGACCCTCATAGACACGACCAATGACAAGGTTGCCGCGCCCTAGATGCTTGAGCAGCAGCAGTAACGACAGTGTACTGCTTGACTCAATTCCCATGCCTAATCCGCCGTACTCACGACCGAGGGGTGCTGCCAATAGTCCAGCCTTGGCAATTAACTCAAACTCCTCAGCCGGAAAGCCGCCCTCACAGTCGATTGCAGACGCATTCTTTGCCGCACGGTCGGCAATTGCCTCTGTTCGCTCGATAATTTCAGCTACAGCTAGATCGTGAAAGCGCTCAGTTATGACTGGCGATTGTGTAGTGATGACGTCCTCCTGTGTGTTTACGTTTACTAAGTAAATTTTTAATACGCCTCATTAAGAGTTTTCTCGTATATATGATCACAGGCCGAGCCAAAATTTAGCTTCGTTCCCAAGATAGAAATCCAAAGCGTTACTTCATCAGAGAAGAGGACACTTGTCGTCATCATGAGCGATTACGCTCACCACACCTGAAAACCCCTCTTAAATTCCAAACTCCGAACTCCGAAACGCCAGTTGCCTCAAGTTGGGGAACCCGCCCACGGCACTGGCTCCTCCGAACTATCCTCAACCGACTGATTCTGCCGCAGCGGGATCTCTATCCAAAACTCCGTTCCCTTTCCCAGTTCTGAGTTGCATCTAAGTATTCCCCCATGCTTTTGCACAACAATTTGATAGGTAATTGACAACCCCAATCCTGTACCCTTACCCACTGGTTTAGTTGTAAAGAAAGGGTCAAACAGTCGTCCCCTGACTGCTGCTGTCATCCCTGGCCCGTTATCGGCAATCCGCACCGCGATCGCCTTCTCACCAATGACTGCTGTGCGGATTCTAATTGAGGGAGTAGGGCGCAAGGCGCAGGGAGTAGGGTTAGGGATAGTTGCAGTGTTCTCATTGTCAGCCGAGGTTGTGATAGAGATAGTTCCTACTCCATGCGCCCTATTTCCCAATTCCTCCTCTAGTGCATCAATAGCGTTAGCAAGAATATTCATAAAGACCTGATTGAGTTGACCTGCGTAGCACTCTACCAGTGGTAAATTCCCATATTCTTTGATGACCTTGATGCCGGGATGCTCGGCGGTGGCCTTCAGGCGACTTTCTAAAATGAGTAGCGTACTATCTAAACCAGTGTGAATATCCACCTGCTTCATTTCCGCTTCGTCCAACCGCGAGAAATTACGCAAGCTCAGCACGATTTCACGAATACGCTCAGCGCCAACTTTCATTGAGGAAAGCAGCTTGGGCAGATCTGCAATGAGGAAATCAAGATCGACAGTGGCAATGCGGTCTTGAATTTCAGCCACTGAGTGGGGGTAATAGTGTTGATACAGCCGGACCAAATCTAGCAAGTCTTGAATATACTCATTTGTGTAGATGATGTTTCCGTAGATAAAGTTAACTGGGTTGTTAATTTCGTGGGCCACTCCAGCCACCAGCTGGCCTAAACTAGACATTTTTTCAGTCTGTATCAGCTGGGCTTGAGCGTCCTGTAAATCGTGCAAGGCTCGCTCTAGTTGCTCAGCTTTAGCCATGGTGTCGGCATGGGCAGCGGCAAGACTAGCTCGGCTGCTTTGTAAAGCTTCAGTATCTGTCTGAAGCATGCCTGCCATCTGGTCGAAGGCAGCTGAAATTCGTGCCAGCTCATCAGAGCCTTGGAGGCCAACGCGAACATCCAGTTCTCCTTTGGCTAAAGTCTTGCTGGCTTCAACTAGCCGGACAGCTCGCCAAGTCAAGGTTTTTTCAAAGAAGAACCATAATGCAGTACAAAGCACTGCCAATACCGCAATGGCCTGTAACGATTGATTCAATGCGTCTCTGTACGCCCGACGTTTCAGGGCAGAAAGATCGTACTCTAGTAGAAGAATACCTACCTTTGCTGAATGAAGTTCACCAGGTTTAGTCCCTAGGACAACTGGATAAATTGCCTCTATGCTCTGTTTGTCTCTAGAGAGCAGGACTTGACTTGACATTGTTTCCCGAGTTTCGGCAAGAGCCGGTAGGCGATTTGCCGCTGTAGTACTGCTAATCGAGCGATGACGCAGTTCATAACGAGTCGCCAAGATTATTTTGTTGTTCTCATCACAGAGCAAGGCTAAATGGAGATTGGGATCGCCTCCAAGTTTACTGATAACTAAATCTGCCCCCTCAACATCTCCTTTATCAAGTAGATATTCCAACGTTTCTGCAGTTTGGTCTCCAGAAAACGCTACTTGGCGATTTGCATTTTCCTCTGTACGAAGGTTAGAGAGTGATACCTCACGTTGAAAAGAGAATAAACCCAGCAAGCCGCCAAACAGCAAAAGAATGGCTGGAACCGAGAAACGGAGAGGGAAAGGAAAGCGCTTCATATTGCCTACTTTTGTCCTCGGTCTCAACGCTTTTAGTATAGCCGGATGGGAAATTTCCTTAGTGTTTGACCCTTAGCAAGCATACACAGATTCTTGCTCCTCAATGCTCACCGCGATTCTACCGCTTGACTTCGCGTTTTTGACCAACCGCTTGTCTTCAAATCGACAGACTCAGCTGAGAACCATTCTGGGTTTTGCTCACTTCAATTCGAGCTTGAAAGGCTTCTTTCAGATGGGGCATGTGAGTGACAGTGAGAATACAGGCAAAATCCGGAGCGATCGCATTAATCGCCGCAATCAAGCGATCGCAGCCTTCAGCATCCTGAGTCCCAAACCCCTCGTCCACGATCAGTAGCTGCAAGGCTGCCCCAGCCCGCTGAGCTAACAGCTTTGCCAAAGCTAGACGAATCGCGAAGTTGATTCGAAACGCTTCTCCTCCAGAGTAGGTTTCGTAAGGTCGAGTCCCACGGGCATCGGCAATTAAAATGTCCAGTGTGTCAATCAACTTTGTCACTTTCTTAGAAGCCTTGCCGTTACGTCCAGCTTTTTGAGTCACGAACTGAACGTGGAGCTGGTTAGCACTGAGCCGAGACAGCAACTGATTTGTTTCTGCTTCTAGCTGAGGCAATACGTTTTCAATCATCAGGGCCTGAATGCCATTTTTACCAAAGGCTTGGCCTAACTCTTGATAGACGCGATGCTGCTTGCGGACATTCTGCAATTGCTGCTGCTGTTGGTCATACTGCACTTGAAGCGCTTCTAGCTGGTTGAACTGCTGCTGTAGACGTCCTAACTCGCCCAGATGCGAATCTAGCTGCTGTCGTCGCTGCTGGAGCTGCTGCTCTAAATCTTGAATTTGGCGCGTTGGATCTGGCGTCTGCTGTAGCTTTTGAATCAGAGTTTCAATTTGAGCCGCGATCGCCTGCCGTTCTGCCGTCCGGGCCTGTAACAACAAGGATAAATCCTGCGATCTCTGCTGTAGCAGAGGATATTGCTGCTGGGCTGTAGCGAGCTGTTGATAGCGCAACTGCCAGGACTGAGCTTGACGCAGAGCCGTGCGTAAGGCATTGTGCTGCTCTGTGTCATAACCAATTTCCGCTACCCGTTGGGCAATCGCCGCAATTTGTTTGGCGCAATCGGAGTTTGACTGTTCCTGCTCTATTTTGGCTTTTAAGCTGGCAATTTGAGCCGCTACTTCTGGCTGCCGTGCGGCAATTTGGGCTTGCCGCCTCTGGGCATCTTTAATTTGCCCTTGCTTAATCTCTGCCCACCGCCACCTGTCAACTTCACTGCGGGTTAGAGCGTGGTCTTGCTCGCTGTAGTTGAGCTGTTGCAGGTCTTCGTCGAGTTGCCGCAGTTCTTCTTGCTTGGCGGGAGCGTAATCACCCATTTGGAGCGATCGCTCTAGCTGCTGCTTTTCTGCTGCAACTTGCTCTAGCAGATTTTGCGCCTCGTCGGTAGCTGCCAGTTGAGCGACCAGCTGACCCCGCTGCTCTCGTAAAGTGTCGTAAGGACCCAATTCCTGCGATAGTTCTCGATATTCCTGCCGCAGCACCTGAATTTCTCGCTCTGAAACAGCTAGTTGCTCTCGCAGCACCCAGGACTGCTGCTGAATGTCCTGTTTTTGGGTTTGGGTTTTCTCTACGACTCGGTCCCAATGCTGTTCGTCCAAAGGGCGATCGCACAGTGGACAGATGGCGTCAGGATTCTGGAGCATCTGGATTTTTTGCTCCAGTTCTACTGTCTGTTTTTCATAATCACGCTGGTGAGCCTGGAGGCGTTCCATAAAGTGACGCCGCTCCAGTCCTTTTTCCTGCACCCGCTGTAGATAAACTCGCTTTTTCTCCAGCTGCTCGATTTGCACCGCGACATCTGTCACTGCCTGTTGCAGTTTGGGCTGAGCTAAGTGCTGAGTGCTGAGTGCCAAGTGCTGCGTGTGGAGTTCTTCAAGTCGAGCGGTTAATCGTACATGGAAACGATCTATTTCGCTTTGCACCTGTTGCCGATGTTTCAGTAAAGGCGCAACTTGGACTTGCAGCTGATCCAAATGCGCCAAACGTTCGCGGACTTTAGCCAGCTGGGCTAACCCTGCTTCGACTTCAGCAGATTTACTTAAGGTCTGCTGAATTTCTTGTTCCTGCTGTTGCAGAACTTCCAATTGACCTTCAGCGTGCTGCAACTGGCGCTGAATTTCATTTACCTGCGTTTGGAGTTGTTGCACACAGGTCTGTCGCTGTTCTTGGGCGCGGGAGTGTTCGTGAAATTTGATGGCGAGATTTTCCTCTTGAGTTTGCAGACTTTGATACTGAGAGTATCCAGCCGCAATTTCCGCTTCTTGAGCCAATATTCCTTCTACCGCTGCTAACTGAGCGCCGGTTTCCAGTCGCTCTTTTTCCAGGCGATCGCGGTCCTGGGTAAGATTTTGGTATTGCTGCTTGACAAAGCCAAGCTCTTGCTCCCAAGTTTGCCGCTGCTGCTGAACGACCTGTAAGCTTTGTAAATTTGTATTTTCAAACGCCTGTTTCTGTTGGAGTTCGTTCAGTTGGGTTTCTAAGTCAGCTCGTTCTTGGGCAATTCCCTCTCTTTGCTGTAGCTGAGTTTGAATCGACTCCAAATTTCGCTCTAGCTGCTCCGTTTGTCCCTTGAACTGACGCGATAGGTCCTTTGCCCGCTCTTCAAGGTCATCGTACTGATTTAGCTTCAGCAGCTCTGCTAGAATTTCTTTGCGCTCGTTAGGACGTTTGAGCATAAACTCATCCGCCCGACCCTGCCGGAGATAGGCAGAGTTAATGAATGTGTCGTAGTCCAGCTTGATGTGTTCTAAGACAGCTTCCTGCGTCGCCCTTAATCCCTTCCCTGTTAATGCCCGAAACCCATTGGGGGTCTCAACTTGAAATTCCAGAGAACTGCTCTGTCCTAGCAAGCGGGTGCGAATGACGCGATAGTTATGCTGATTGCTGGTGAAGGTAAAATCAACCCTAACGTCTTTGGCTCCACTGTGGATCACGTCGTCTTCAGAGGCCGCACGGCTTTCACCCCAAACTGCCCAGGTGATGGCTTCCAGCAGGGAAGATTTACCTGCGCCGTTGGAGCCACAGATGCAAGCAGTATGCAGTCCTCTAAAATCTAGAGTGGCATCGCAGTAACTAAGGAAGTTTTTGAGGGTAAGTTGTACTGGGATCATTTAGGCTAAAGCGTCATACCTTTACTGGGTAATCAGTACATCTGCACTGTTGCCTAGTTTATCCACGTAGGAATGCGGTTTCTAGCCTTTGGGCCATTAATCTTAATAATTCTTAACGATTAAGCGGTCATTTGTTTGCTGAATGGATGAATTCGTGAACTTTAATAATGGAGAAGCTCGCTACAACTAACAGTATGACTGGCGCGAGATGCAGCGCGGTAGACCCGTGGGTGAAATATTGACAAATTTAGTGAAACAAGAACAACGACACGCAGGTATCATTTTAGGGGTTCAAAATTATTCGATTGGCGAGCAAATGCGTCGGGTTTTAAGAATAATTGCCACCAAATCAGCACAAGAAATGCAAAATTAAGTAAAATCAAGGGCTAAACTTGCCTTGTTTTGCAGGGTATCTGAATGGCAAAAGCTCTTTCCAAACCGCCCACATTGCCAGAATTTCTGGAACTGCCAGAAACCAAACCCGCGAGTGAGTACATCAATGGCGAAATCATTCAAAAGCCGATACCGAAGGGACGACATAGCCGGTTGCGAGGAAAGCTTTGTGCCACCATTAATCAAGTCTCTGAGGAGCCAAAGCTTGCCTATGCCTTCCCAGAATTGAGATCTAGTTTTGGCGGACGATCAATCGTTCCCGATGTGGCGGTCTTTCGGTGGGAACGAATCCCTTTCACACCCGAAGGTAACGTTCCAGACAACTTTGACCTTCCCCCAGATTGGACGATTGAAATTCTTTCCCCCGAACAGAAGCCCAACAAGGTGCTAGGGAATATTCTGCACTGTCTAGAGCATGGCAGTCGTCTAGGGTGGTTCGTTGACCCGGATGATCTCAGTATTCTGGTTTTACTGCCTCAGCAACAGCCCGTCCTGTGTCAGGACAATCATCTCCTCCCAGTTCTAACCGATTTAGAACTCACCCTCACCGTTAATCAAGTGTTTGGCTGGTTAAAAATGGAATAATTATCCGCCAAATAGTCAGTCTCTCTGTGGCCATTATGTATATTGAACTTAGGTTGGAAAATTAAGGAGAAAGTCATGTCTACTTATAAAGAGATGCTAGGTCAAGCTTGCAGCCTCACCCCTGATGAACAACTGCGGTTGATAGATGACTTGATATCGGTTGCTCGTCATTAGGTTATGCCAAAGCCAAAGCGTAGCATTCTAGAGTTGCGTGGGTTAGGTAAAGAAATTTGGCATGGGATTGATGCTCAAGAATACGTCAATCAGGAACGAGATTCCTGGAATGGCTAGCCCAGCTACAAGGGCAAATCGTGGGACTAGATACTGCACCACTCATCTACTTGGTTGAGGAGAATTCAAACTATTTGGAGATTGCGGACGTCTTCTTTGAAGCAATAGAACATTTATCGCGGAAATTTTGGATTTGAATCAGGAGTTAGAAAAGCTGAACCGAGAGGCGCATCAGCCAGAGGGGATTATTGCTCATAATGTCAAACAGTTAGCAGGAGATGAGGGTTAGTTATGCAAACGATCGCAGCCAAAGTACAGATTAACGACGAGCGCACGTTGACAATACAACTGCCTGCTGATGTACAGAGCGGTGAGTATGACATTGTAGTGGTTTTGAATAATCGATCGACAAATACAGAAGCACAAAAATCGAGTCATTCTGAAAATGAACCAGACGGAACGATGGCTTGTGCTTGGGAAAGATGGGTAGAGGAGGTTGAGCAATTGCCGTTGTCACCTAGCCCAACTCAAGGTGATTTTCACCAGCACTTAGTTGAAAAATATCGTCAGCAAGGTTTGGACTTATGATTCTCTGCGATAGGGGGGTTCTGCTTTCTTTAGTTGATCGCACTCAACCTTTACATCAGGCTTATATTAGTGCAGTGGCTCCGCTTGAAAAACCCCTGATTACGACTTGGCCTTGTATCACTGAGGCGATGTATTTAG
>CAXUIV010000039.1:0-15564 GCA_964250875.1 uncultured bacterium | reverse complement strand
CGTGAGTACCGCGCTGCACGACTTGACCCCGCTCCAGCACAATGATTTCATCACAATCTCGAATCGTACTCAATCTGTGAGCCACAATGATACAGGAACATCCCCGCCGCCGCAGGTTCTGGTCGATGATTTTCTCCGTCTCGGCATCAAGGGCAGAGGTAGCTTCATCCATGACTAGAATCGCAGGATTATGGACTAAAGCACGGGCAATTTCCAGCCGCTGTCGCTGTCCCCCACTTAAATTAGCAGCGCCTTCCATCAGCATACCGTCATACCCTCCAGGCAGAGCTAGCACAACGTCATGGATAGCGGCGTCTTGGCAAGCCCGCACAAGGTTGATGTCTGGTACCGTGGCATCCCACAACGTTAAGTTCTCGCGCACGGTGCCGCCAAACAGTAGGATATCTTGTTCTACCACGGCCAAGGAGTTGGCAAGGAGCGATCGCCCATACGCAGACCTCGGTTTACCATCGAAGAGAATCTCCCCTGTCCAAGGCTGATATAGACCCGTCACCAGTTTTGCCACAGTAGACTTGCCAGAACCGCTTCCTCCCACCAACGCGACTCTTTGTCCCGGTTCGATTGAGAGGAAAAAGTTTTCAATCAACGCCGCCTCAAGCCGGTTGTAGCCAAAGGTAACGTTCTTCAACTCTACGTATCCCTGAAGGCGCACAGTTGAAGGATTGGAGGGAGTGGATGGTTGCGAATCAATTGGATTTTGCAGAACATCATCCAGGCGATTCAGGTCGCCTTCAAGTTCCTGGAGGGTACCGCCAAAGGCTACGAGACTGTTAACGGGTCTTTGAAAGTTTTGCATCAGACCCAAGAAAGCCACCAACATGCCGATACTAAGGTCGCCATTGATGACCTTTAAACCGCCGGTAACTAGAAGTATGATGACCGTCAAGGAACTCAGCACCGAGGGCATGATGTTAAGGGTTTGGTTTGTTACACCTAGGTCCTGCTGAGCATTGATCACCTTAGCGTAATAGCCAGACCAGCGAGCAAAGAAATCCGACTCTAACGCCGATGCTTTGAGGGTTTCCATACTCTGAAGAGCAGCGATTGCCACCCCAGAGGTTTTTCCCTGTTCTTGCACTAACCTCATGTTAGTGTCTACACGGCGACGAGATACCCAATGCAAGGTCAAGACGTTGACAACGGCAAAAAGGACCACAATTACCGTTAGCTGCCAGTCATAAACGCACATAACCAGAGCATAAAAGCCGACTGTTACTATACCGATGACGGTAGTAGCGAGACGCCCTGAAAGCACCTCGGCGACTTTATCGTTACTGGTGGTGCGATTGCTGATTTCTCCAGCAAAGCGTTGGGCATAAAAGTCGGCAGGCAGGCGCAGGAGGTGCCACAAAAAGCGACTAGACATGCCGACAGCCAGCTTAAGCCTAAGACGCCTCAAGTCTCGTAACTGCAACTGTGTCAGCAGTCCCTGTAGCACAGCGATCAACAGTAGCCCTATCAGCAGGGGCAATAGCCAGTCTTGCTGACCTTGCACTAGCACACTGTCTATAAATACCTGGGTAAATACTGGCACTGCTAAACCGGGCAGCACCAGCAAAAATCCCGCTAGGATCGAGTAGATGATGGCTTCAATCGAGTGTTGGAGACGCGATCGCAAAGCCGAGACTATGCTAGGTTTACTGCCTCCTCGTTTAAAGTCCGGTCCTGGTTCCATAACCAGTACGACGCCCGTATAAGCCTCATCGAATTCCTCTAGAGACACGCTGCGTGGACCAGCGGCTGGATCGTTGAGATAGACCCGTTCCTTGGTAAACCCTTCCACCACCACGAAGTGGTTGAAATTCCAAAATACGATGTAAGGGCAGGGCAGCTCCCACAGAGCCTGAATCTGTTTTTTGAAGCCTTTAGCCTTCATTCCGTAGCTTCTAGCAGCTTTGAGCATGTTGGCGGCTTTACTGCCGTCTCGCGAAACGCCACAAGCTTGCCGTAACTCCGCTAAAGGCACAATCAAATGGTAATAACCCAAAACTATTCCCAAGGCAGCTGCTCCACATTCTACTGCCTCCATCTGTAACAGTGTAGGAGTCTTGACGCGAGTGCCCGGTTTTCGCCTCTGAAGATTGGCAATCGGACTAAGTTTGGATTTCAGACTGACTGAGGTAGAAGTCATCCCATTTCTAGCAGCGCCCTCAAATTATTCGTCCATCAATCAGGGCTATTTCATTCTCAATATAGAGGTTGTATGGTGTAGAGCGCGAAAAATTAGAGCAAATCTACTCCCCTGAGTCAACGCGCAAGCAGTCGGGTAAGCTCCATCAAGCTGATGTGACAGCGTTTCTTGATGCTCCCTCAGACGACCTAGTTAAATCCTTGCCTCAAAAGGTAATGATGAGGTTGAGCTTGACTAGGCAGGGGTGATTGGTGGTATGGCGATCGCTTTGACTCCGGAGGAGACTGCGTTACTGCACAAGACTTAGTAGCTAAGTTTACCTGAAATTTAACAACTTTAACCGGAATCACTGAGTTTTAGCCTGTTGTATTCAGTGTTACTTGAAACTTGTGTATCTCTAAGCCAGTACTAAGTGCAAGATTGCCACAAGACTCACCGGATGGTCTAAACTATGAATCTATTCAAAAAACTTGCCGCAGGCTCGTTGCTCACATTGGGTTTTATTCTCCTTGCTGCGGGAATTTATGCACCATTTGACTTCAGTGTCAGTCAGAAAGAACGCGAAAGCGAGCTGGTTGCCTGTCTAGCCTTCGGTCTGCCACTCACGGCTGGAGGCGGGTGGATAGTTTGGAACTTGCGTCGCCGTCATCAGAGAGAAGCGGACAAGTTCCTTGGTTCTATCTTCTTTCGGTTGATGAAAGAAGGAGACGGACGGCTTACACTTTCACGCTTTGCGATGGAAGCCCAGCTAACCGGAGAAGTTGCCAAGCAGTATTTGGATGAGCAGGCTAAAAGGCTCGATGCTCATTTTGACGTTGACGAACGAGGTGGAGTCTACTACGACTTCAACATCGGCAATTCGGTTAGAGATATGCCCTAGTTACCCTGCCGCGATCAATCCCCCCATCCGGATAGAGCGAATATGTGTCGAATAAAGAAGAGGTAGATGCACCCTGGTAATACCTTCGGCTACTCGCAGAGTACAGACTCCGCGACTGGCTGAGGTTTTTTTGTTGGGATTGCCTCATGAACAGTGTTCTCCAGACAATTCAGTTCTTCTTGTTGAAGGGCGATCTCTTTGCTAAAAGTAAAGTTTTGTAAAAATTAAGCGTTTGAGGGAAGTTATCTTCTTGTTTGCTAGGTGAACGAGTCAGTAGATGTGAGAAGCGCTTCACTAAAATCTCAAATTATTAACCCAGATGGTCTACAAACACCATCTGGGTCGTTCTCACGGTCTAATATTCCTTATTGACGGGGAGTCAGGAATGTCATTCCTGCTAATCCTCATCTACCGCCATCATCGAGGCGTGTTTCCTGGAGATTTGCCTCTTCTGCACCACCTGCAACTTCCTCCAGCTGTGAATCTTCTAATTCACTGCTCACTTCTTCTTCGGCTGGCAATTGCTCTACTTCATCTTTCGTCTCTGGCTCTAAGCTCATAACACATCTGCTCCATAAATTCGCCTATACATAAATTATATCTCTAGAAATCAAAGTAGATGTAAGGTAAACTCCCGTGGGGAGCCAGTAACCAAACACTGTAGAGGCACACTGGTACTAATAAAAGCTTAAGTGGCCAGTTCATCTGTAACTTGAGGTTCCGGTTAACAAAATAAACAGCACTCATTGCTGCCACTAAAGTCAACAGCAGCACTATAAGTTTGTATTGGCTCACACTCATAGCCTCTACGTACACCTTTTGGGCAAACTGCGCATCAGCTGGATAACCCCAAAGGTGCTGGATGGCTAAACTGAAGTCCTTGATGTTAGGTAAGCGGAAAAAGAGCCATGCAGAGAAGACCATTGCTTGAGTCACCAGCCAAGCGACGATCACACCGGGTAAGCTGTGCCACCAGGTTTTTAGTGCTGGAACACGGCTAGCAACAGTCTCTGTAAGCCGATGAACGACCAAGGCTAAACCGTGTAGCCCACCCCAAATAACATATCCCGCAGCAGCTCCATGCCAGACGCCAGCAATCAGCATGATAATCAATAAGTTGGAGCAGGTGCGACCTAAGCCTCGACGTGAACCACCCAAGGGAAAGTAAAGATAGTTACGCAGCCAATCCCCCAAAGTGATGTGCCAACGTCGCCAGAAGTCAGCAATGCTAGTACTAAAGTAGGGAAAATTAAAGTTTTGCGGCAGCTCTAGCCCTAACAGAATTGCACTCCCAAGCGCAATGTCTACATATCCACTGAAATCTAAATAGAGCTGTAGGCCATAAACGAATACGGCTAACCACAGATCGCCACTGCCTGCCCGTTCCAGATTACCAAAGCAAAGATCGACGAAAATTCCCAAATTGTCTGCCAATAGACCTTTTTTAACCGCACCAGAAGCGATTAGCCACAGTCCCTCTACCAGCTTTTCAGCAGTAGGAAAGCAACTCGTGTTAAGCTGAGCTGCTATTGTGTGATAGCGAGTAATTGGGCCTGCAATCAGTTTGGCAAAGAAGAATTTGTAGGCCGCGAATCGGAGAAACTGCCGAGTTGCAGGGGCACCGCGATAGACATCAACTAAGTAAGCAATACATTCAAAGCAGAAAAATGACAGCCCTAAAGGAGATGCTTTTGACTGAGTCAATATAATAGGAACATTCACTCCGCTAAATGGCCAAATGGGATTTCCTGCTTTGGATAAGAGATCGAGCGCGGACGCCAATAAAAGGGGTAGATACTTAAAGCCTACTAGCAGGGAAACATTCAGAAAGATGCCTACCCACAGCAGCTTGAGGCGGCGACGATTCCAATCTGCTTGCGCAAACAGCCAATCCTCGTTGGAAATTTGCCATTCAATCGCATGCTGTCCCGGTGCGGTATTCTCTCCGATTGCCAGTCCCAGACGAAAGTTGATGAATATTAGGACAAATAGTAGAGGAATGTATTGAACCTGCAAAGAGGCATAAAAGACCAAGCTGGCAATCAGCAGCGTCCATAGGCGCAACCACTGTTGTGCTACACACCAGTAAATTCCAAACACAATCAGCAAGAAGATGCCGTAGGTAATTGACAAAAAGCTCATGTTTCACCTGTAGCCTTAAAAAACCCAGCTCAAACCTCAATCCTCAAAACTATCTACTAACTCAAAACTCAAAACTCAAAACTATCTGTTGGGCCATGGAACCATTGGATCTTGAGCTAGGTGAGTGGAAACTTCATAAGCACCATAGCGGTTGAGATGGCTGGGGTCAGAAAAGTAGTCGTTTTGAGTAGGCCACAACTGACTCAGATCCCGATAGATAAATCCTCTACGGGTGGCGAGACGCAGCATATACTGCTGAAATTCTTGTTCATATTCCGTCCGCGCTGAATCTAAGTAATCCTGCGTAAGAGGTAGGTTCACAAAAATAACCGGCACATGTCGAGACTGAGTAAATTGCAAGAGTGCCTGCATCGCAGCGCCTTGTTTGCCTCCTAACTGGAAGGATTCGTAGTCACTGTCGTAGTCTCCAGAAACTTTAGGATGTTTCTGATAGTAGGTAGCAGGATTGAAGTGAATAGATAGGGGCAGAAAGCCATCAAACTCCACGGCATCGAAGTCAACCTCTTCTCCGGCAGAGGATGTAGATGCTTTTTTAGCTGCCAGGGAGCGATCGCCGGTAAAGGGTAAAGACTGTAACTGTTGGACAAATAGCCCCTTGAGCTGGTCGCGCTTTGAGTATGAAGCAGAAAACTTAGCCAAAGCTTGATTCAACGATTGATCAATGGCTTGGTAGCTAGTAGCGATGGGTCCTCCCATCTTTGCTTCTTGGCTGTTAGAATCGCTCGCAGGTGTGGGTAATAGCACTCCCGAACTGGAGGGCAGCGCCAAGCCAGGATGAATCATCGAATTGGTGGTGCGGTCCTCAATGAGCTGTTTATATCCAGCAGATGCTGCAATCCCGTTGTAGGTGATATCCACTCGACCACTGTTGAATGCACGGGCACCGTCTGCCCACAAAACCAGCTTGGGCAATTGGGACGGAGTCAGAATCTGACGAATCAGGAGATCTGCAACTTGTGCTGTAGCGCCGTTGATCCCAAAGTTAAACACCTTGATGTTTGGATGTCCTTGTGCAGCAAGCGCCTGGGAGAGTGCAGATGGATCGACTCCCCGCAAAGCCCGAGAGCTACCAATGATTAGCACATCTGGGGGACCAGTCTCATTCAGATGCTGTTGATAAAGCGCCAACTGCTGGTCTAACAGGCGACTGTTAAAGCTGGGCAAATGCGATCGCGCAGCTAAGAGAATCGCGGTAGCATTTGCCCTTTGCTTAGGTGGTGTTACCAGATGAGCGGCAATGTCGCCTGAGTGAATATCACTACCATTCTCCTCCGGTTGAGTGAAGCCGGAAGCATTAAACGTTGATGGTTCATCCGTCTGTGGCTGGGAATGTTGGAACTTGGAGGAAGGCACTGGTGCCCTTCGAGCTAGGAGCGGCGGATCAGCTCTGCTTGCCGCTGAGGTTAGAAGCGAATAACGGGCAAGGATCTGACCCAGTAGCCAATCGGCTTCTACAGTTATCACTAGCCCTAGAATTGCCCAAATCAATGCGGCCTTTATTCTTTCAGTAGCTTGACTGGATGGAGGCGTTCCAGGCAACGTCTCTACATCCTCACAAAACAGTTGCGATCGCAGGAGGAAAACTCTTAACGCCGTCCCCCAAACTCTAAGTACTCGTGTTAGGCTACTTTTCGCTCTGTCTGGGGTTAGGTCAGGACGAAATTGTTGAGCGGACTGGGTGAGGAGTTCTCCTATATAGGCATGACTGGCGGCAAATTCCGGCGTTGGTTCCGGTACTAGACGTTGGCGAGGGGTAAAATCGATACCATAGCTCCAGAAGGGTTGCTTTTGACCAGCGCGGCGACCGTAGACTCGCACTCCTGCAATGCCTGGAATTTTCAGAGAGCGCAGAAACTTAGCAACTGAAGGCCCTACCTGACTCTGGGGTGGACAAATTGGGGCATCGCTCATGACATGCAGTAAATCTGTCTTGCGGCGAACGACAATTCGAATGCCTCCAGTCGCCAGCCGCCAGTCGAGGTCAAGATTGAGTAAGCGATTGAGTAAAAAGGTGATAGCAGACTCATCTCCCAAAGCCGCTAGTGCCAGTGCTGGCTCTCTCAAGGCAGGATAAATTCCACCTGGTAGATCCAGCCAATCTACCCAAGCTGGTGATTGCGCCTGTGTTTGCCCTTGCTGCCCATATACAGTAGCAGCGTGGATACCTTGGGGTGCGAGGGTTTCTAGTAAGGGAGCGATCGCCTCAAGGCACTGCCGATCTGGTCCAGATGGGGAGCGCCGTCCTCCCATCTGGTTACAAAATAGATGCAGCGTTGAGTCTTTGAGAACTGCGCGTACCTCAATGTTGAACGCAAACAATGCCTGATTCAGCAGTCGTGAGATCGCCTGTACATCTCCCCAGTGCGCCCATTCTCGCAGCATCTCCTCCGGTGGCGTCAAATCCACCCGGAGTCTCCAGTCAGCCGTCTTTTCACCGCTGACCTGGCTGACAATCACAGCATCTCGAAATCCCTGAAGTTTAAGGTCCCGCAGTTGCTGGGAAATTGGCTCAGCTAGCAACGAGGCATCAGGACTATAGGCCGACTCACAAAAGATCCACAGCCGACTGGATGCAGGGTGAAGGGATGCTTGATCTTGATCGACCTGATCTGACGCCTGTCGCTTGACTTTTACCTTTACACCTACTTCTAATGTACTCAGCGTCTCACTGAGGTAACGAGCGATCGCATCCGGATCACCTTGTTGCGCTAGACTCTGATTAGACACAATCATTGCCCTAGCGGTCACCGTGCCGGTAGCAGCCGCCTGAGATGAAGTCACTGCCGATTCATTCGATTCCAGCGGAGTCAATTCCAAATGCCGCTCCAACTGATTGAGGTAAATCCGCTGTCGCCAGGTTGGTAGCTTTTGCCCCACCGCCCGACCATAGAGGAAGATCTGGTAAATCTCAGGTTGAGTGGCAGGAGTTAAGGCATCCAGATTTGTAGACTGAAGTGCGAGTACTAGCCGGTTTAAGGTAAGCGTCTCCTCTGGGCACTCTTGACCTTCGCAGAGAACATGTAGATCATTCCCCCGTGAACGGACTTTGACCCGCACAGCGTCTAGTCCAATTGCCTGTTGCGCCCACTGGGCCAAGGACGGCTGATTGTCTGTTTTCGGTGCGATCATGAAATGATTTGCAAGCTACTACCTAAAACCGGGTATGGACTTGTGATCCTGACCCATAGAAATAGCACACCCTGGTAGTGTTTTGACACTCCTATAGTTTTTACAACCAAAGTTTCTATAGCATTTTGCGTTTTAATAGACTTATTACCAGTTATTACAACGCTGATGTCATCCTCACGCTCTAAGCACCCAGAAGCCGGATTAAATCTAGTTTTCTTTTCCATTCCCCAAGCCATTCTATTACAGCTCAGCACAGGGCCGGTATTAGCAGGTCTGTTGATGGGTAAAGCGACAGCTGAAACCTTGCAGAATATCGGTCAAGCGAGTGAAGAAATATTTCGGGGCGATCGCCTACCTGTCCTCAAGTTTCCTACACATACGGAGTCTAAGTCCGGTTAAGCTGGCATACCCTAGGCTCTGATGTTGTGGCATCCGAGACAATTTTATCTGGCTTTAACACATAGAATTATATATTATCTACGGCTTCAGCTTGGCAGTTGCGTATGGATTCGCTCCTCCACCCGTTTGATCAAGAAGTTACTGTTGAATCACCCGCTGATTTGTTCTTGCGCCATCGCTTGCAGGTTGTAGAAGACTTGTGGGCTTTGGTTCTCCAGCAAGAGTGCGGTCAAGAACTGGTAGACCTTTTAGGGCAGTTGCGCCATCTGTGTTCCCCAGAGGGACAGGCAACCAAAGATCAAGCGTCGGAAGTTGTGAGGTTAATTGAACAGCTTGACCTGAATGAAGCTATCCGCGCTGCTCGGGCTTTTGCCCTGTATTTCCAGTTGATTAACTTAGTCGAGCAGCACTATGAACAGCGCGAACAACTGACCCGCTCTTCACGACAGCTGGCACCTCAGCTAACATCCTCACCTCCTCAACCGTCTAGCCCAACCTCAGAGGCAGAAAAACTCAATAGCAGTGGGCCGGGGGCAGACTTGCTAGAAAAGAGCTGGCAAGCCAAAAACAATCTTGAACAAGAAGACAAAAGTACATTCCAAACGCTATTTCCCTATCTGCGCCACCAAAATGTCCCACCACAGCAGATTCAGCGACTGATTGACCAGTTGGACATCCGGTTGGTGTTCACAGCTCACCCGACGGAAATTGTCCGTCATACGATTCGAGACAAACAGCGACGGATGGCCAAAGTCCTTCAGCAACTTGATCGTCTGGAGGAAAACACAGGTCCAATAGACCCAGTGGACTCTTGGGAAATGGAGGCACTGCGCGAACAGCTCACTGAAGAGATTCGCCTGTGGTGGCGCACCGACGAACTGCACCAGTTTAAGCCCTCCGTCCTGGATGAGGTGGACTATTCCCTGCACTACTTCGAAGTCGTTTTGTTTGAGGCGATTCCACAGCTCTACCAAAGATTCAAGCGTAGCCTCGCTAACACCTTTCCACGGCTGAGTCCACCCAGCAAAAACTTCTGCAAGTTTGGCTCATGGGTGGGAGCAGACCGAGACGGCAACCCGTCTGTAACGCCTGAGATCACTTGGCAAACTGCCTGCTATCAGCGCCAGATGATTCTAGGAAAGTATATTCAATCTGTTGAGCGGCTGATCGATCTGTTGAGCTTATCGTTGCACTGGAGTGATGTGCTGCCAGACTTGCTAGAGTCGCTGGAGCAGGAGCAGTCGCAGATGAGCGATGTTTACGAAGCGCAGGCGCTGCGTTATCGGCAGGAACCTTACCGGCTTAAGCTGTCTTATGTGTTAAAGCGGTTGGAAAATACGCGCGATCGCAATTTTGCCCTCTACAAAAGCAATCAGCAGCAGCGGGAAAGGTTTGAAAAAAACTCCCCAGCAGTTTATCAATCTGGTTCAGAGTTTTTAGCAGAGCTACAGATGATTCAGCGGAATCTCACAGAAACGGGCCTAAGCTGCCGCGAACTGGAGAACCTGATTTGTCAGGTAGAAATTTATGATTTCACCTTAGCTCACCTCGATATCCGCCAAGAGTCATCTCAGCACGCAAACGCTCTTGATGAGGTTTTGCAATATTTGCAGGTTTTACCCCGGCCCTACAACGGGTTATCGGAGGCAGAGAGAGTCTCCTGGCTAACGCAAGAGCTACAAACCCGTCGTCCACTCATTCCATCTGAACTCCCCTTCTCTGACAAAACCAACGAGATAATCGAAACTTTCCGCATTCTGCGATCCCTACAGCGAGAGTTTGGCCCTGGCATCTGCCAAACATATATCATCAGTATGAGTCGCGACGTCAGCGACCTGTTAGAGGTGTTGCTTCTACTGAAGGAAGCAGGACTCTACGACCCAGCCGCCGCTATCAGCACCGTCCAGGTTGTGCCTCTGTTTGAAACCGTAGAAGATTTGCAACGCGCTCCTAGCGTGATGCAAAAGCTGTTTGAATTGCCTCTGTATCGCGCTCTGCTTGTTGGCGGCTACCAAGCGAGGAGTGAGGAGAGAGGTATAAAGTGTGAGGAAAATGGTTCCAACTCCTCACCCCTCACCCCCAACTTACAAGAGGTGATGCTGGGCTACTCCGACAGCAACAAAGACTCTGGCTTCTTGAGCAGCAACTGGGAAATTCACAAAGCTCAAAAAGCCCTACAGAAGATTGCTGAGCAGTACGGTGTGAACCTCCGAATTTTTCACGGACGTGGCGGTTCCGTCGGTCGTGGTGGTGGACCTGCTCACAAGGCAATTTTGGCTCAACCCGGCAACAGCATTAATGGACGGATCAAGATTACTGAGCAAGGGGAGGTGTTGGCATCCAAATATTCGCTGCCGCAACTGGCTCTCTATCACTTAGAAACAATTACCACTGCTGTCATTCAGGCTAGTATCCTGCGGACTGGGTTTGATGATATTGAACCTTGGAACGAGATTATGGAAGAGCTGTCAGCGCGATCACGAGTTCATTATCGCGCCCTCATCTATGAGCAGCCTGATTTTATCGACTTCTTTCAGCAAGTCACACCGATTGATGAAATCAGTCAACTGCAAATCAGCTCTCGTCCTGCCCGTCGTCAGAGTGGCAAGAAAGATATAAGCGGTCTGCGGGCGATTCCTTGGGTGTTTAGCTGGACGCAAACCCGCTTCCTGCTTCCCTCTTGGTACGGTGTCGGTACAGCTTTGCAGGAGTTCGTCAACGAAAAACCAGAAGAACATCTGAAGCTGCTACGTTACTTCTACCTGAAGTGGCCTTTCTTTAAAATGGCGATTTCTAGAGTTGAGATGACTCTGGCGAAAGTCGATCTGCAAATTGCTCATCACTACGTCCAGGAATTGTCACTCCCTGAGGACAGATCCCGATTTGAAAGCCTGTTTGAGCAGATTGCTAACGAATACTATCTCGTCCGCAACCTGGTATTAACCATCACTGCTCATAAACGCCTGTTGGATAGTGATCCCGTGCTACAGCGGTCTATCCAGTTACGCAATGCCACGATTGTCCCGCTGGGTTTTTTGCAGGTGGCTCTGCTAAAGCGTCTGCGCCAAAGCCGGAATACGGCAACCTCTGGCGTTATTCACTCTCGGTATAGTAAAGGTGAGCTGCTGCGAGGGGCGTTGTTGACCATCAACGGCATTGCTGCTGGAATGCGAAATACGGGTTGATCTTGATGCTACGATGACTATCAACTTTGTGAGCCGCAGGATGACTATCTGAAGTGGGATCAACTCGCAATCTATCTCTACGAGAGCGCCTCAACATCTCCAGGTTGGCGATCGCATACCCTTGGCTAACTTTAGGATTCTGGCTGGCTGTGAGTGTGGCTGGGGTACTGGCTTTCAGTTCTCTGAAGTATGCTCTGTTCCCTGACATTACGTTTCCCGTCGTCGTAGTGACTGCCTCAGCGCCTCTAAGGACGGCGCTAGATACAGAGGCAAAGCTTACCCAGCTGCTGGAGCAGCCACTCAGCGCTCTGGTTGATGACTTCCGCTCCTCTACCTATCCGGGTCAGACTGTGATTAGCCTCTCCTTTCCAGTAGGGGCCAACTTGGAGGCATCGAGCCTTAAAGTCGAAGCTGCACTCAAGAGCGTTGTTCTGCCTGCCGGTGCAGCTCTTAAAGTTACGGGTTTGAACTTGAATGAGTCGTCTGCTGTAAGCTATGCGATTGAGAGTTCAACCCAGAACCTCAGCCAGTTGACCAAATTAGCTCAAGACCAGATTCTACCGTCAGTTTCCCGGGTACCAGGAGTGCTAAGAGTTGTGCTGTTAGGAGCTAGCGCAGACAGTAGGAGCTTCCCGGCAGGTCGCCCTCCCAGCGAGCAGTCATCCACCCAGTCGGCGGTGAGATTTAACGGTAAAGAGGCTTTAGCCTTTGAGGTAATCAAGCGCGGCAACGCTAACACATTAGAGGTTGTTAGTCAAGTAGAAAAAGAGGCAGCGCGGTTGCGTTCGGTATTGCCTGTTCAGCTAAACTTGGCTGCTACTCAGGCGGAATACATCCGAGAAGCTACGCAGGCAACGATTGATGCTCTGTTACTGGCAGTGGTACTGGCAGTGGTCGTTATTTTTCCCTTCCTGAAGAATTGGCAGGCTACTTTGATTTCGGCCCTAGCCATTCCCACTTCTTTGCTGGGGACGTTCATCGTCATGGCAGCCTGCGGCTTTAACCTAGAGACGATTACGATGCTGGCTTTAGTTTTGGTCATCGGGATCATCATCGATGATGCAATTGTGGATGTAGAAAACATTGCTCGTCATATTGAAGCCGGGGAGTCTCCTCGCAAAGCTGCCATCTCAGCCACAAATGAGATTGGTCTGACGGTGACAGCCGCCACTTTCACGATTGTGGCCGTGTTTCTACCTGTAGGATTGATGGGTGGAGTCGTGGGTCAGTTCTTTAAGCCGTTTGGACTAACGATCTCGGCAGCAGTGATTGCATCTTTACTCGTCGCTCGTACCCTCTCACCGTTATTAGCCTCAAAGTGGCTAAAACCGAAGGCAGTTAGTGACAAGGGGCAGTGGACCGGAGTGTACAAGCGTTACCGAAACACCCTAAGCTGGTCTCTGAAGCATCGGCGAATAGTGCTAGGGCTAGCACTCCTGAGCCTGGTAGTTGGCATAGAACTGATACCGCTGATTCCAAAAGGATTTATTCCCAAACTAGATCGTGGCGAATTCAACATCGTCTACACATCTGCCGCCGATACTCCTCTAAGTCAATCTCTCTCCTATGCTCAGATGTTGGAGAAGCCGGTCCTAAGTTCCCCTCAAGTGCAGGCGGTATTTACTACTGTAGGGGCGAGTCAAGGTGAACCAAACAAGGGCAATCTCTACGTTAAACTGCGCCGCGATCGCACAATCCGTACTCCCGAACTGCAAGACCAACTGCGGCGGCTGTTGCCTACGATCTCCGGTGTCACCACCAGCGTTGAAGACATTAAGTTTGTCGATACAGGAGACGAGAAACCTTTCCAGGTCGCCCTTCTGGGCGACAACCTAGCAGCTCTTGACCGCACCGCTCAGCAACTTAAAGAACGGATCCAGCACCTACCAGGGTTTGTTGACGTAACAGCTACAGGCGTAGGCAGAGGTCTAAACTCTAACCCGACACCAAATGGAATCTTTGAGGTCGAACACCTGAATCGCCGTCGAGTCGCTTATGTAAGTGCCAACCTAGATCAAAACTTAACTTTGGGGCAGGCTACTGATCGGGTCGTGAAGGAGGCCAAAACACTCTTACCCGCTGGGATTTCCTTGAGCTTGGGAGGAGACTCAGCCCGTAGCGGAGAGGTTTTCGGCAGTTTCGGCACCACCCTAGGGCTGTCAGTGCTATGCATCCTGGTGGTGCTAGTCTTGCTGTTTCAAAGCTGGGTTGCGCCACTGGTCATCATCTGCGCTTTGCCGTTGGCGTTAGTAGGGGCAGTGATAGCGCTGTTTGTCACTCGGAGCGAGCTTGGTATGATCTCGGTGATTGGCATCATCTTTTTGCTGGGTTTGACTAACAAAAATGCCATCATCATTGTGGATTACATTAACCAGCTACGCCATACTGGGCTGAGCCGCACTGAGGCCATCCTTCAAGCCGCACCGTTACGCCTGCGACCGATTTTGATGACCACTGCCGCCGCGATTTTGGGCATGCTGCCGATCGCCCTAGGCTTAGGGGCAGGGTCAGAATTGCGTTCACCTATGGCCATAACAATTATCGGTGGCTTGGTGGCATCGACGCTGCTGAGCTTGGTCGTTGTGCCAGTCACCTATGCTCTGCTAGACGATTGGTGGCTGTTCGTATTTCAGCGCAAGCGGTCCGTCTGAGTATAAATAAATCGGCGAAAATTGATTTAGCTACCAATTAAAACCATGAATGCACCTCAAAACAGTCATCGCCGCAAAGAAATCCTCCGGGGCGTGCTTGCCGTGGCGATTATCATCGTCGGCACAACCCACTTTATCCGACCGGAGCAATTTGCTCGCATTGTCCCACCACCATTCCCACCATTGCCGTCCGTGTACATCAGTGGCTTCTTCGAGATATTGGGTGGAATTGGCCTGACGATTCCATCTGTTAGCGTAGCTGCGGCTTGGGGACTTATTGCCCTGTTCATCGCCGTATTTCCCGCCAACATCTACATGACTCTGCATAATATTCAAATTGATGGCATTCCCCATAGTCAAGCACTTTATTGGGCAAGGATGCCCTTCCAAGCAGTGTTGATCGCCTGGGCACACTGGTACACGCGCCACCCAGAGACACAGCTAGGAGCATCAATTGTGCCAGAAGCAGAGTCAAAGTAGCGATCGCTGCCCTGACAATGTTCTTTCTGGGATTATCTCAATATGAGATGATTCCTTGGTCATCTACAGCCTCCTCCATTTTGAATACTGCCCGAAATCAGCGTTTTCCAGACTTTTCACTGTGACGCTGATTTTCCACTCGCATTGAGTGACTGCCGTATATCCTTGAAAAGCAGAAGAAGATGCAAAGGATTTGTTGGTGATTCTTCCATGCCGAATTTTAAGTAGAAGGCACGAGCTTCCTCATCTTTCGCATGCACCAGGAAGGCTCGGCCTCCAATAACTTCCGCTCCGTTAGTTGCACGGCGAAGCGCGTCGCGAAGCAGGGCTTTACCATAGCCTTTGTTCCGTTCTTCTTTGTGAATAGCGAAGCGAGCCATCAGGATAACTGGAACAGGGTAACGCCCCTGCCCTTTCACCACACGTTCAGGCGCATCTTCCGGCGTGATAGATGCTGGAGCAAGGCTGTAGTAAGCTGTTCGGCATTTAAATAGGGTATAATGGAAAGCTGAATTAATTGGGTAA
>CAXUIV010000038.1:0-15652 GCA_964250875.1 uncultured bacterium | reverse complement strand
CCAAAGTTTTAGCCAATTTGCTGCACTGTGTAGAGCATGGAACGGAGCTAGGCTGGCTGCTTGACCCAGAGAATGAGAGTGTGCTAGC
The DNA here is from genome assembly GCA_964250875.1 of uncultured bacterium. Classification (GTDB taxonomy): domain Bacteria; phylum Cyanobacteriota; class Cyanobacteriia; order Cyanobacteriales; family Chroococcidiopsidaceae; genus CAXUIV01. The sequence continues at coordinate 15,564 of CAXUIV010000038.1, read as the reverse complement.
AATTTCTCCGGAGTCACGGGTGAAGCTGTTTCAGGGTGAGGAACCGTTGCCTGTGCTATCAAAAATTGACTTGAGTTGCTCTGCTATGGAAGTTTTTAGCTGGCTGGCGTTACCTGAATAGCAGAATCCTTCATTTGCTCACCTTCACATCAATTACAATATATTAAGCAATCACAGGAGAATCATGGCTGAAAAATCGGCTCGTCAGCAGCGAATTATAGATCACGTAGCCCGGAGTACAGGAGACTTTATCAAGTTACCACCGCAGAACTCTAGCCAGCGCAAGCAGCAAATTCTAGACCATATCCGCTTAACCAGAGGTTGAAGTAGCTTGATCAGCAATGGACACTGCATTTTACTCACTGGTACACCCTACAATAAAGTCTGAACTGTGAGTTAAGACGAGGTCACTGCATGGCATCCATCCGCGAGTTGCACCACCAGCTAGTTAGCAAAGAACGCTCTGCTGTTGAAATTACCCAAGAAGCCTTGGAGCGGATTACGCAGTTGGAGCCGAAATTGCACAGCTTTCTGTGTGTGACTGCGGATCGGGCACTGTCACAAGCACGGGCAGTAGACGCCAAGATTGCTGCTGGAGAAGAAATTGGTCCACTAGCAGGAATCCCTATTGGCATCAAAGACAATATGTGTACAGCAGGGATTCCCACAACCTGCGGCTCTCGGATTCTGGAAAATTTTGTCCCACCTTATGAGTCAACGGTGACGCAAAAGCTAGCAGACGCTGGGGCAGTGATGGTGGGCAAAACGAATTTAGACGAATTCGCTATGGGCAGTTCCACAGAGAACTCAGCATATCAAGTCACCGCTAATCCTTGGGATCTGTCGCGGGTGCCTGGAGGGTCTTCCGGTGGTTCAGCCGCCGCCGTAGCGTCAGGAGAATGTGCAGTTGCGATAGGCTCCGATACAGGTGGCTCTATCCGCCAACCGGCATCTCTTTGTGGTGTTGTGGGCATGAAACCAACTTATGGGTTGGTCTCTCGTTTTGGTCTGGTTGCTTATGCTTCTTCTCTAGACCAAATTGGCCCTTTTGGACGCACAGTGGAAGACGCGGCGATTTTGTTAAGTGCGATCGCCGGTTACGATCCCAAAGATTCCACCAGCCTCAACGTGCAGATTCCAAATTATGCCCAAGTTTTAAGACCCGATCTCAAAGCGAGGAGTCAACTCAAAATTGGTGTAATAGAACAAACATTTGGTCAGGGTTTAGACTCTGTAGTGGAACAGTCTGTCACCCAAGCCATTAATCAGCTCCAAGAACTAGGAGCCGAAATTCATGTAGTCTCTTGCCCCCGCTTCCGCTACGGCTTACCCACTTACTACATCATTGCACCGGCAGAAGCGTCTGCTAATCTCGCTCGCTACGATGGCGTTAAGTACGGCCTCCGCACCCCAAATCCCGAAAATTTGTTGGATATGTACGCTCATACCCGTGCCAGTGGCTTTGGTGCAGAAGTCAAGCGTCGCATTATGGTAGGCACCTATACTTTGTCAGCTGGTTATTACGATGCCTACTATCTGAAAGCGCAAAAAGTCCGCACTTTAATCAAGCAGGACTTTGAGCATGTCTTTGAACGAGTTGATGTTTTAGTGTGTCCAACTTCACCAACAACTGCTTTCAAAGCTGGCGAGAAGACTAAAGATCCCTTAAGTATGTACCTGAATGACCTGATGACGATTCCAGTAAACCTAGCTGGCCTACCAGCAATAAATGTACCGTGTGGTTTTGATGACAGAGGATTACCGATTGGCATGCAGCTAATTGGTAAGGTTTTAAGGGAGGATCAACTCCTACAGGTTGCTCATGCCTACGAGCAATCAACCTTGTGGCATCAGCAGTGGCCTTTATTCAGTAGTCACCAGTAGATGTTGATTGCTTGCAATCAACTGACTACTTACTTGGAGTAAAAGTAACTTCCTTGACATCACCAGGGTCTCCTAAAAGTTTTGGCTTCTCCTGATTAAAAGAAGTCAATACAACGCCAGCATTGCCAGCCCGTAAAGTTAATTCTTTTTGGGCTGTCCAAGTTTTCTGAGTTCCCTTGGCTAGGACATCCTCAAACTCAGTTTTCCCATCAGCTACAACTCGCAGCCAAGATTGGTCTTCAAGACTCACTGTTACCTGAATAGGTGTTAATTGAGACATGACTGCTGTTGGCACTGACTTTACTTTACTTTCTTTGTGCTTTTGCTGAGCAACCAGTGGATGTTTCTTGCTTATAGAAGAACCAGTCGGTTGCGGTCTGTTGAATAAATAAAGTAATCCACTGGCAGCGGCGGCTAACAATGCCATGTGGGGCAAATAAACCTGTATGGGCCTAGGCTGTTGTACAGCCCTAGCTGGAGACGTCTTCACTTCTTGAATAGGATTGATGGAGCTTTCAACTAGAAAGCTGGTTGGAAAGGTTTTAGCTAAAGCAGTACCGTCTAGCCCTAGAGCATCTCCATACCGCCGGATTAATGCCTGAATGAAAACTGGCTCAGGTAGCTGGTCTGATTGCCCATCCTCCAAAGCCTTCAAAACACCCATTCGAATGTACGTCTTAGCCGCCACTTCCTCAGTGGGCATGGACAGCTCCTGTCGTCTCTGCCGTAAATTCAACCCTATTTCCTTGAGCTGCTCTTCTTGAGCTGGATCTAAGTGTCTCACCTTGTTACCCTGATAAAATTACACTTCGATTTCAGTTGCTACTTGGAAATGAAAGGACTTTAAGTAGGTCATGTACTGCCATTAGGGGAGATGGACAGTTGACTACACTGTCAGAATAACTTTTAACAGTGTAAGAATCTTAGTTTATTTCTGATTTTTGCAGATAGTCTATACTCTGTCTAGCTATCAATACGCTTTGTGGGGAAGTAGGAGTAGGGAAGTCCTTCCCTACTCCTCACTACCTTTTCGCTACCAAAAAGCGTTAAGCTGAATACCCAGCTCTTCTATGTAGCGTGCTACTCGCGGTAGCTTACCACTAGATGTGGAATTGACTGCTGTGACAAACACCAGATATAGGTATCATCTGGTAGTCTTATCTCAATTACTGTTGTTCGCCCCTAGTGGGAAACGCTCATGTCCTTCGTCGCTCTACATGTCCATAGTGATTACAGTTTGCTTGACGGTGCCAGCCAGCTACCAGTCCTAGTGGACCGGGCAATTGAGTTGGAGATGCGGGCGATCGCCCTTACTGATCACGGTGTGATGTACGGCGCGATCGAACTGATCAAGCTCTGCCGTAGTAAGAACATCAAGCCAATCATCGGCAATGAGATGTACGTGATCAACGGCAACATCGAGGAAAAAGCCCGCCGTCCCAGATATCACCAAGTTGTTCTAGCCAAAAACACGAAAGGATACAAAAACTTAGTTAAGCTGACAACTATTTCCCACCTCAAAGGTGTTCAAGGCAAAGGTATCTTTTCCCGTCCTTGTATCAACAAAGAGCTACTTGCTCAGTATCACGAGGGTCTTATTGTTACCAGTGCTTGTCTAGGTGGAGAAGTACCCCAGGCGATCCTCAGCAGCAGACCAGATGTTGCCCGTCGGGTTGCTCAGTGGTACAAAGATGTATTTGGTGATGACTACTACTTAGAAATTCAAGACCACGGCTCCCCAGAAGACCGAATCGTTAACGTTGAGATTATTAAGATTGCTCGTGAGCTAGATATTAAAGTTATCGCAACTAATGATTCGCACTATATTTCTTGCTACGACGTTGAAGCTCATGATGCTCTACTGTGTATTCAAACCGGCAAGCTGATTGCTGAGGATAAGCGAATGCGCTACAGCGGCACTGAATATCTCAAGTCAGCGGCGGAAATGGGGCAGCTGTTCCGAGATCATTTGCCGGACGAAGTAATAAGTAGCGCGATCGCCACCACCGTAGAAGTCGCAGATAAAGTTGAACCATACCAAATTCTAGGTGAACCTCGTATTCCCAATTACCCGGTTCCCGCTGGACACACAGCCGATACATACCTTGAACAGGTGACTTGGGAAGGACTGCTCAGTAGGTTCAATCGCAAAACTCGCGCAGAAATTGATCCAACTTATAAAGAACGACTGGATTATGAGCTGAAGATGATGCAGCAAATGGGTTTTTCCACATACTTTTTAGTTGTGTGGGACTACATCAAATATGCCAGAGACAGTAATATCCCCGTAGGTCCAGGTCGTGGTTCGGCAGCCGGTTCTCTTGTTGCCTATGCTCTTAAAATCACCAATATTGACCCAGTACATCATGGACTGCTGTTTGAGCGATTTTTGAACCCAGAGCGGAAGTCTATGCCTGATATCGATACAGACTTCTGTATTGAAAAACGGGATCAGGTCATTGAGTATGTTACTACCAAATACGGTGCAGATCGAGTTGCGCAGATCATTACCTTCAACCGTCTGACTTCCAAAGCTGTATTAAAAGATGTTGCTAGGGTACTAAACATTCCCTATGGGGAAGCTGACCGCATGGCTAAAATGATTCCAGTTGTGCGGGGCAAACCGACAAAACTCTCGGTCATGATTTCAGGAGAGACACCGGCACCAGAGTTTAAAGAAAAGTATGAGAAAGACCCGACTGTCCGCCAGTGGCTGGACATGGCATTGCGGATTGAAGGAACAAACAAATCCTTTGGGGTACACGCAGCTGGAGTGGTCATTTCATCTGAACCACTCGATGAAATAGTACCTCTACAAAAGAATAGCGATGGCTCCGTAATCACCCAGTACTTTATGGAAGATCTGGAATCCCTAGGTCTACTGAAGATGGATTTTCTGGGGTTGAAAAATCTCACCCTCATTCAAAGAACTGTGGATTTGATCAAGCAGACACACAACATTGATTTCGATCCAGATCAGCTGCCTTTGGATGAGAGAAAAGCGCAGAAAATTCTGGCTAAGGGTGAGATCAAGAAAATGCCCAAAGAGGTGGCGAAGACATACAAAATTTTAGAAGATGGAGATTTAGAAGGCATTTTTCAGTTAGAATCTTCAGGGATGCGGCAAATCGTGCGTGATCTGAAACCCTCCTGTATAGAGGACATTTCCTCTATTCTAGCACTATACCGACCAGGCCCGCTAGATGCAGGTCTAATTCCTAAATTTATTAACCGTAAGCATGGTCGGGAGGAATTAGAGTATATTCATCCGCTGTTGGAGCCGATTTTAAACGAGACTTATGCTGTACTAGTTTATCAAGAACAAATCATGAAGATGGCTCAAGATTTGGCTGGATATTCTTTGGGACAGGCAGATTTACTTAGACGCTCAATGGGTAAAAAGAAAGTTTCTGAAATGCAGAAGCATCGAGAAACTTTTGTGGATGGAGCGGCAAAAAATGGGGTGAGAAAGCAAGTTGCCGAATCACTATTCGAGCAAATGGTGAAGTTCGCTGAATATTGCTTCAACAAATCTCATTCAACTGCCTATGCTTATGTAACCTATCAAACTGCCTATTTTAAAGCCAACTATCCAGTCGAGTATATGGCGGCTCTGTTGACGTCTAATAGTGGCGATACAGATAAGGTGCAGAAATATATTTCTAACTGTTTAGCTATGGATATTCAGATAGAACCGCCAGATGTCAATCGCTCTGGGGTAGATTTTACGCCGTCCCAAGGCAAGATTTTGTTTGGGCTGTCAGCAGTGCGTAATGTGGGACAGGGAGCAATTGAATGGATTTTGGACGCTCGGAATCAGGGAGGGCAGTTTAAATCACTAGCAGATTTGTGCGATCGCGTCGATCTTCGCGCTGTTAACCGCCGCGCCCTCGAAGCCCTGATCCAATGTGGTGCTTTTGACCAGCTTGAGCCTAACCGCAATCAGTTGATTCACGACCTCCCCCTGGTAGTGGAGTGGGGGCAATCTCGTGCTAGGGATCGAGTCAGTGGTCAAGGAAATTTGTTTGACTTGCTAGGCGGCTCGACTTCCAGCACTGTTGCTAGTAAGACACTTGATGCCCCTAAAGCTAGTGCTGTAGACGACCTGCCACAGCAGGATAAGTTAAGACTGGAAAAAGAACTGCTGGGCTTTTACGTATCCGATCATCCGCTGAAGTGGGTACGGCAATCGACACAAATTATGTCTCCGCTTGACCTCAGCGATTTGAGCGATCTGCGGCAAGATACCCTCGTTAGCGTGGTCGTGATTTTGAGTGCTGTCAAACAGGTGATCACCAAAAAGGGGGATCCGATGGCAATTTTACAGATTGAAGACTTAACTGGTCAAATTGAAGCGATCGTCTTTCCTAAAGCCCATGAACGCTTGGGTGATTTGCTAGTTGTCGATGCTCGCCTCATCATTTGGGGCAAAGTAGACCGGCGAGATGAGCAAACGCAGTTCATTGTTGAAGATGCCGAGCCGATTGATGCAGTACGGTTGGTGATGGTGGAACTGACCTCCCAACAAGCCGGTGACACTCAAGAGCAGCATCGCCTCAAAACTATTTTGGAAGGGCACTCGACTGAGAAGGAGAAGAAGAAGGTACCAGTGGTTGCCATTGTGACAGCTGCTAATCAGCGTCAGCTTGTCCGCTTAGGTCGTCAATTTTGGGTACAAAATTACCAGGCAACGGTTGAAGCACTCCAAGCTGCTAAATTTCCCGCCAGTGCCCAGCCTCTTTGTAGTCAGCTCTGATGTAGAGATGCATTATGACGTCTTGAATGATTGCAGGTTGCGGATTTAGTGGAGAAGGCTGTCAATAACTAGTGTACAGAGTGTGGCCAGATCAGCAGAAACTCGTTGATTGAGATGGAGTTCATTAACCACACTGTTAAATGTTTTGCCTTGCTGCATCTGGCTGCAAATCTCCTCAGCTTCGGCCCAAGTTAAATCACTTCCCACATAAGCTTTAGCGATCGCAATTAGCAACTCTATATAGTTATCACCCTCAGCCCTTGTCATCATCGTGTGGGGAATATCGAGGCTGCGAGCCAAGCGATGATACCAGGATTTGGGCTGAAACTTACGTACAGCTTCGAATAGAGCTTCATGCTCCCTGTTGCCGACAGCGTGATCGCTTTCGCTCGATAAAATAAACATAGGCGCACTTGGACTTCTATCAGCGCGATCAAGAATATCAGCTCCCATATCTAAAAAGAGACGTAAGGACGGCATCAGAAAGCCTGGGTAGCCAAAATGCGCTCTTCCAGGTTTAGTCTTCCACTCAAAGTAGATATTAAACACTCGCACGAACAAGTCCACCAGCTTGTTGCTGTCGCTTAAATAAGGAGCAAACACTAGAGTGCGGTCAATCTGTTGAGGGTGTTCCAGCGCTAGCCATGCTGCCAACGTGCTGCCACCAGATAGTCCTCCCACAACCACCTTGTTCCCTAAATCCTGTGCAAGCTGTAACCATTGAAGCCCAAACTGTTCGTATATCTGCCGATCTTCTGGTAAAGGAGGGGGATTATGGCTGTCCCAATTGCCTGCAAGGCCATGTCCTGGCAGCAAGGGAATCAAGACGTTGTAGCCTGCCCGAAAAAAGGCTTCTCCTAGCGGCACAAATTGGTAGGGAACAGCAGTAAACCCGTGAAAGAACAGACAGGTAGGACTGGGATTAGGCTGGAAAAAAAAACGAGAGCGGCAAGTGTCGTCCATTAGCCGCAGCGACGCTTCACGCGCTTCCGTCTCTTGCACAATTGCTTCGGTCAAGGTGGAATAGTTGTACATTTTTAGTTCTTTCCCCGCTTCCCCACAACTGCCAGCTTATCACCGCCAAACGCGAAGGCTGGTCATACCTCTGTCGATTTGGCTGAAACGCAATATTGGCAATCCTCAGGAAGAAGTCAGCTAGCCACTTTGCATACACCGTTTCGGTCATGTGGTAGCCTGTCTCTTGCTGACTTTACTAAAACGGCGGAGAGAAGAGCTGTATGTAGCTCAAGCTTCAGATTGTTCCTGCCAATAGTCTGTATGGTAACTCTAGATTTCGACGAGTAGAAGCTGAGTTTTGTCGCTAATATTCAAAAGTAATCATTGGTGTCTGGATGCCGTAAAGGAAAAAGCGATGCCTACTCTGCCTCTCAATAGCGAAAATCTACCGTACCCCGATCCTGTCCATCCCATCATCGTTCACTTCGTGATTGCGATGGTGTTCTTTTCCTTCTTCTGCGACATCGTGGGCTATTTCACCCGCAAGCAACATCTGTTTGAAGTAAGTTTCTGGAACATGTTCGTGGCCTCAATCTGCATCTTTATCGCCGTCATCTTTGGGCAATTTGAAGCAGGTCTGGCAAACCCCTATGAGGCAGCCCAGCGGGCACTGAATGCACACACGCTTCTGGGCTGGTCACTCTCGGTCATCGTCGTCGGCATAACTACCTGGCGCTTTGTGATTCGCAACCGCGATCCGTTGAAGGTACCGCCCGTTTACTTGGGTGTAGCCACGTTTTTGGTCTGCCTGGTATCCGTTCAAGTGATTCTTGGCAGTCGGCTGGTTTGGGTATATGGGCTGCATGTGGAGCCAGTTGTTGAAGCGACAAGGAGAGGGATGTTTCAATGAACTCGCAATTGATAGACCAGTTGGGATTTAAGCTGGGCGCTAACGGGTTGCCTTATGAGTTTCCAATTCACGCGAATCTGGTGCATCTAACGCTGGGGCTATTCATTATCGCCATTGCCTTTGATGTGGCAGCAACATTGTTTGCCTTGGAGCAACCAATCCTCAAATTTTTAGCGATTACTGCTGTCCGCTCTGGCTTCTACGACGTTGGCTGGTACAATCTACTGGCAGCAGCAGTCATCACATTTTTCACTGTAGCGGCGGGCTTTTTCGAGATCTGGCTGGCAACCTCGCCAACCGATATCAAGAGTGCTTGGGGATTGGGGGCTGGTCTAACTATGCTTATGCATGGCGTGGGTGGCATAATCCTGTTGGCGCTGATCGTAGGAATGACTGTCTGGAGAGGCTTCCAGCGCTACGTCTGGCGCAGCGACGATGTTAGGCAGGTGCAGTGGAGCTACTTAGCAGTAGGTGTCGCCATAATGGGACTTCTGTACGTACATGGAACGCTAGGGGCGCAGATGGGCGATGAGTTTGGGATCCACAATACTGCTGCAAACCTGCTCCGGCAAGGGAAAAACCCCAACTTATTACTCAAGTAACTTAAAAAGAAGCACCCAGAACGTATCATGTCACAGAAGTTGCTATGTCGAAAATTCTAAACACTCTGCTACTGGCTGCTTTTGTGGCGGCGATTACCGTTGCCAGCTACCTGATTGGACAGCAGGCATACTCTTGGATGCCGAGTCAGGGAACAGCGGAAGCGAAACTGGTTGATAACCTGTTCAGTTTCCTGGTCACGGGGGGATCGTTCATCTTTTTGGCGATCGTTGGTTTCATCATGTATTCGATTGTCACCTGTCGGGCACCCGAGGGGGACTTCAGTGATGGTCCCCCTGACAGGGGCAGTCCAAAGCTAGAGATCCTATGGACAGGAATTCCGGTTCTGCTGGTGTTGTGGATTGCGGCTCAAAGCTTTAAAATCTATCAGCAAATTGACATCCAGGGTTTGACGCCAGTGGTGATGCACATGCACATGGAGGAACCTGCCTATGCTGCAACAGCTACCAATGAACCCAAACCTACTAGTGTTAACAACAACTCTAAACCCGTAGCTGAAGAAATTGAAGTTGTCGCTAAGCAGTGGGCTTGGTCTTTCCGTTATCCAGGCAATGTCACCAGTACTGAGTTGCACTTGCCAGTTAACCAAAGTGTCCGCCTAGCGTTGAAGTCAAAGGACGTTCTTCATGGTTTCTACGTCCCTGAGTTCCGCGTGAAGCAGGATATCATTCCTAACCGCACCATTGACTTTGTCGTGACACCTCTACGCCTGGGCAAATATCGACTGAGGGATTCCCAATTCAGCGGTACCTATTTTGCCTTGATGGAGGCAGATGTGTACGTTGAATCCCCTGAAGCACACCGCCAGTGGCTCACCCAAGTTGCTAGCAGTCAGCCAGCGCCAGCTGCCAATCAGGCGATTACCGAAAACTCTCACCACAGAGGCAGAGCTTTTAAAAGCTATTGGCCTACTGTCCCACCCGCCAAACCACCTGTAGTAAATCACTCCAGTTGAGCAGCGCTTCACACAACAAGGGGTAGGGCACAAAAAGATCTAATCCCCAAACTCAGAACTCCGGACGACCCACCGAGTCGCCCCTACCGCGAACTCCGAACTCCGAACTCCGAACTCCGCACTTCTCCAACAAGGAAGGTAATTGATGACCAACAGTCCCATCGAAGGTATTGCTAGCACTGACGAGTCTGATTCACACGGCGAGCAGAGAAACTGGCGGCAATATCTCAGCTTCAGCGTTGACCATAAGGTCATCGGTGTCCAGTACGTGATGACGACTTTCGTCTTCTTCCTCATTGCTGGCTTGTTTGCCATGATCATCCGTGGCGAACTCATTACCCCTGAATCAGATCTTGTTGATCGCCCCCTATACAATGGCTTGTTCACCATGCACGGCACGGCGATGATCTTTTTGTGGATCATCCCGACTCAGGTTGGTCTAGCTAACTACCTGGTACCGCTGATGATTGGGGCGCGGGATATGGCCTTTCCTCGCCTCAACGCGATCGCCTTTTGGATTATTCCACCCGCAGGTATTCTACTGCTGTCAAGCTTCTTACTGCCTAGTGGAACAGCTCAAGCTGGCTGGTGGTCTTACCCACCAGTCAGTCTCCAGAACCCGTCCGGTCATGTGATCAACGGTCAACTCTTCTGGGTTTTAAGCATAGCGCTGCTGGGCATCTCATCCATTATGGGTGGAGTCAACTTCGTCACCACGATCGTGCGGATGCGGGCACCAGGTATGACGTTCTTTCGCATGCCTATCTTCGTCTGGACGGTTTTGAGTGCGCAGCTACTCCAGCTATTTTGTTTGCCCTCCCTCACTGGTGCAGCAGTGCTGCTATTTTTTGACCTGACGCTGGGGACAAACTTCTTCAATCCCTTCAAAAATGGCAGCCCAATTCTCTACCAGCACCTGTTCTGGTTTTACTCTCACCCGGCAGTTTACGTCATGGTGCTGCCTGCCTTTGGCATTTTCTCGGAAATTATTCCCGCTTTTTCCCGCAAACCCCTGTTTGGCTATCGATCAGTAGCGCTCGCCTCGTTTGGCATCGCTCTGGTCAGCATCTCTGTTTGGGTCCACCACATGTACGCTAGTGGCACTCCAGGCTGGATGCGAATGCTGTTCATGGTCTCCACCATGTTAGTTGCGGTACCCACTGGCGTCAAAATTTTTGCTTGGACTGCCACGCTCTGGAAGGGCAAGCTGCATATGGAAACGCCAATGCTGTTTGCTTTAGCAGGTGTGGTCATGTTTCTGTTTGCTGGCATCACTGGCGTCATGCTGGGTTCGACGCCGTTTGACCTGCATGTTAATAACACTTACTTTGTAGTGGGTCACTTTCACTACGTCGTCTTCAACACGATTACGATGGCAATCTTCGGCGGAATATACTACTGGTTCCCGAAGATCACTGGACGGATGTACGTCGAGGGCTGGGGTAAAGTACATTTCTGGCTGACCCTTATCGGGGCCAATCTCACCTTTTTCCCGATGCACCCATTGGGCTTACATGGCATGCCGCGCCGAGTTTCTTCCTACAACCCAGAGTATGCCGGATGGAACCTGATTGCCAGTCTCGGATCGTTTCTGCTGGGAATGGCAACGCTGCCCTTCATCGTTAACATTGTAGGTTCCTGGCTACAGGGCAAGAAGGCACCTGATAATCCCTGGCATGCAACTGGTCTAGAGTGGACAACTTCTTCACCACCTCCAGCGGAAAACTTTGAGGAGATTCCAGTCGTTACCTCAGCACCCTACGGCTACGGCAAGGCTAAAGAGCCGAGTGAGGGTTCGACTGCGCGGGAGTAGGAACAGGAATAGTTTTGAGTTTTGAGTTTTGAGTTAGAGAAGTTTGAGCATAGTTTTGAGTTAAAGAAGTTAAGAGTCTTTTAATTCAAAACTCAACATTCAGAAATTCAATTCAAAACTCAAAACTCAATTCTCATGCCCCGTGCCTAAAACTTAAGTATCCAACTACAACTTAGTCTCAATTATGGAAAGTCCTACACGTTCAAATCGAGTGCGGCAGCCACTGCCTGAGCCAAATAATGGCGGGGATGTTCATGAAGAACAGGGCAAAGGGATGTTCGGCTTCACCGTGTTCCTGCTTTCGGAGACTATGGTATTCATGAGCTTCTTCGTGACATACGTTCTACTGCGAACAACGACACCTCAGTGGCTACCGCCCGGTGTTCCCAGGTTGGAGGTGTCTGCACCGGCAATTAACACAGCGGTCCTGGTCTCTAGCAGCTTTGTCATTTACTTTGCCGAACGTGCCCTTGATCGCCACAACCTCAATAGATTCCGCTTGCTGTGGTTAACTACGTCTGCCATGGGAACTTATTTTTTAGTTGGTCAGGCGATCGAGTGGAGTCACCTCTCGTTTGGATTAACTACGGGACTATTTGGTGCGACATTTTACTTGTTGACAGGCTTCCATGGTCTGCACGTTTTGACTGGTATTCTCCTCCAGATGCTCATGTTCTTCCGCTCCTTCAAGCGAGGCAACTATAACTCTGGTCACTTTGGCGTGAGTTCGACCTCCCTGTTCTGGCACTTCGTTGACGTGATCTGGGTCGTCCTGTTTTCGCTTATCTATATTTGGCGAGCGTAGAATCACCCAAAGATGAACGCTGATGTCCCACTCCTTCACATGTTAGCCTGTCCGGTTATGCTGGCTTTGCCTGTGGATACTAAATGTGCTTTATGTGCCTCAGCATAAATTTTCAACGCTACAGCCATTTGCTGTTCAGCACTCTCTCCTTGTGCTTGAAACCAGGCAAAAGTTTCAGGATCGACTTGAACCGATACCTTAACGGGTAATTGAGGCATTCGCAGTTGCGCTTTAGCAAAAAACTCCTCCGATAGCGGTGGAATGTCCGAGGTGTCGATATCCTCATCGCTCATTGCGTCAATTCTAGCCCAATCGGTTCTTGAGGTATTGTTCATAGCGTCTGCGTTCATGAGACAGTGCCTTTCGTAAGGAGATAATACGAACCGTTTCCTCATTAGGTTCCGTGTAGACAACGACTACAACTCGTCCATCTAGTAAACCAATACCAATACATCGGTCTTTACCGTAATCCTCTCGCTCATTAAATTCAACAACTATCGGTAGATTGAAGATAAGAGGAGCATTGGCAAAGTCAAACCCATGCTTTGCAAGGTTGCTTTGATTTTTACGCTCATCCCACTCAAACTTCATGGCTCAAGCCTAGCATACGAGCCAAGTTTAGAACAGAATGAGCTAAGGCTTAAGCACAGAGCAGAATCCGAAATCTTCCAAACAACCTTATAGCTGCTGCCTGACCAACAAACTAAGCCAGGGTAATGACCCCATTCACCCGCCGTGAGTGACCTTTCGGACTCAACCAGCAACCTTGATAGTTTGCGCGTCTTCATAGAACCGCCCATTGCGGACCCGCATGATGGGTGGTGTGAGAGAGAAGAGTTAATTGCTCTCCTCGACCCGATTCAACCACAGGATGTGCTGCTCTCGCTAATCCGCTTTTGGTGCCCTGGCGAAGTCATCAGGTATCGGCACTCGCTATCCGAGCGCGCAACTGTGCAATCACGATGCGTATCCACTCACAGCCTGAAGGAGAGAACATGTCTTCCCTCAAAAACTGCTCGGAGGCGACGTCGAGCACCTCCAGGAACTGCCTTCGTCTGACGGCGTCTGTGAGTTCTTCGTCGAGAAAAATGATCCTGCCCATGCTGAACATGTTGCGCTCGTCCTGCAAGAAGACCGAAAGGGGCGCGTCGGGGCCGAACCGGACGGCGGCTTCGTCCGCCATGACCTTGATGTACTCTTCAACCGCGCCGTTACTGCCCCAGAACGTCTCCCCCCGAAAATCGAAACCCGCGCTTATCTCTTTGCCTCCAACAGGCGATGCGGCCAATTCCAGGGAGCAGATCCCTGTTATCAGAACCGCGTTCGTCCGATTAATAGGTAGAAAGTTTCCGTCTAAGATCCCGTATCGGGTAATTAGGCAGAAACTTTCCGCACAATACGCCCTCTAAGGGTGATTAGGCAGAAACTTTCCGCATATTTTCAGATTTAATACGTAGATGAGCAGATATACTATTATCACACCGTATACTTCCCTGTCTTTATGCAGTAGCGTCCGAAGAAATTGTTGGCTCAGGTGCGAGATGCCATTCAGTTGAAACACTACTCCTACCGCACTAAAGAAACCTACGTGCAGTAGATTTGACGCTACATCCTCTTTCACAACAAGTGCCAGCCGATCGAGATGGGCAGAGTCAAGATTGAATCATTCCTCACGCTGGCTGTCCAAAGGCAGGTCGCAGCTTCAACGCAGAATCAAGCCCTCAGTGCCTTGCTGTTTCTCTACCATGAAGTATTGAATCAAGAAGTGGTGGATGTAGATGCGATTAGCGCCAAACGACCTAGTATGTACCCACTGTCTTGACTAAACAGGAAGTGATCGCTGTTTGATCAGTTTACTTGAGTGGAAGGAACACGTCGGTGATCGCCTCATGCTCAGGCACATCGGGAAAAAAACTAACTCTCTGAAGGTACAGTGGAAAGTCTCGCAGCTCTTCTCCACTCAGCGGAAACCAAGTAGAGTACAGATAATTTATGCTCTCACTTAGACTGTCGTCAGAGCCAAAGTGCCGCAATACACCGCATCTACCGCCAGGAATGTTTTTTTCGATAACTCCAAATGGGTTGACAGTCACATCGCGTTCTATTGATGCACAGATGTCAAAGCGATAGTCGTCAGGCGGAGTCTCAAGCGGATTGTCGTAGAGGATGTTGAAAGTAGCGCTGACTTTAGGCGGCAGATTGTTCTGTTTGCGCCATTCGATAAACGTGCGTACAGAGTTACCGATGAGATTTGGGTCGCCACGATGCTCAAGGGCAGCAACTTTGGTGTTTTTAACAGTGACTAGCTTGACTTGTGCGGGCTGGTTTTCTGGTTTCATGTACTTGAACCTTAAGTCACTTAATGGCTGGTAAGTCGAGTGCCAAGAACTCCACTGCGGCTGCTTTCTGAACTCGGAGGGGGTTTGCCCGATGCTCTTCTTGAATGCGCGAGAAAATGATTCATGATTTTCGTAGCCACTTGCGAGTGCAATATCGATAATCTGGCTGTGGTCACGAAAGACGAGTTGATAAGAAGCGCGCTTCAAGCGATTGAGCTGAATGTATTTGTAGACGCTAACTCCGAAAAGCTCAGAGAACTGTCTGTGAAAGTGATACTTCGAGAATGCTGCAACGCTGCTGAGGTGATCAACAGTTAGGTTGTCGTCCAGATGAGCATCAACGTACTCAAGCACCTTATGGAGTCTAGCGTGATAGGTGTTAACAACAGATGCAGTCAATGAAGTCTCCTCCTCAGCTATCAATAGCCTATCCCCTTGAGATTCATAAAGCCTGACAGATATTGCTCAATCTACAAGGTGCGACACGAGAAGTCTGCTTGAGCGCGCAGTTCTTACCTGAATCG
>CAXUIV010000037.1:10602-15953 GCA_964250875.1 uncultured bacterium | reverse complement strand
ATGGCAAAAAACCGCTTTATGGTGTTGGCAGCTAGACAGATGCTGGCGACTAGGCTCGCTGTAACGTTGCCTTGTCCAGAAGATATGGTTGGTTCACTAGCTGTTGTTCCTTTGCCATCTCTGAAGACGCACGATTTCATGTCTCTCCACGATCAGTTGCTTGATCGGTTTGGAATTGAGGTACCAATCGTTCCTTGGCATGAGCAACCGGGGCTGCTGGTACGAATTTCGGCGCAGATTTACAACACGCTGCCGCAGTATGAATATCTAGCGAAGGCATTAATAGAGCTGCTATAGCAGTCCTATTTGATTTATAAACAGCATTTCTGTTGACGCGTCGAGATGCAGAGAGCGCAGAGGAGCGGTTTAGATTTTGAAGTAGCCGTAAATACTCAGTGGAAAAATGAACTCAGTATGAAGTAGAGCGAAATATTCTTGAAGTCTGGATGAAATTCCCGTTAAACGCTTGCTTTAAAAACTCCGTCTTTCTACTATGAACATATTCCTTAAGGAGGATTACGTATCAAGTAAAGCACTCAAAAAACGGTGTGGCAGCTACAACTCATCCACAAATAGCGGTATCAAGATGAGAGGAGTCCTCTGCGTCTCGGCGGTTCGTCTAAGACTGCCATAGCAGTGATTGCTATATATAGATACTCACATTAAAAGTCTTCAAGACTCATTTGTAATAAGTACTCGTATCAGCAATTGACAGCATCTGCAATTGTTCTAGTCAAGCATGTCTATTGTCTAAATAATGTTTAAGGAATCAACTATCATGACTACGTTAAACACACTAAAAACATTAGTTGCGTTCGCGGCTGGAGCAGCAGTTATTGTAGGAATAGAAGGGAAGTTGCAGGCAAAGACTTTAACATTTGATGATATACAGACACCAGTAGATCTCAGTTCTGAGCTAATTAGCGATAGTTACGGCGGATTGAATTGGGATAATTTTTATGTCCGAAACACAACTTCTGATTTCGGTTCAGGTTACCAGAATGGAACTGTGTCAAACAATAACGTTGCACTTAATGGATTCGGAGATCCTGCTACAGTAAGCATTAACAATAGTACGTTTGACTTTGACAGCGCTGATCTGACAGGAGCCTTTCATTCTGGCAGTATTTTGGTAGAAGGTTTTTCCAACGGGCTCCTGAAGTACTCTCAGTCAGTAAGCGTCAACACGACAACACCGACTCTATTCAACTTCAACTTCTTCGGCATTGATAAACTAGAGTTTTTGGGTGTAGACGGTAAAGACACAAATGATACCTACTCTAATCAGGGAAAGCAATTTGCCCTGGATGACTTCACATACAACGACCACGCAGCCAAGTCTGTCCCTGAACCCAGCGCCATTCAAGCTCTAGCTGTTCTGGGTTTAGGAGGATTGCTCCTTAGAAGAAAAGCTTTAACACAATCCTAATACTATTTTATATTTTGGCTTGAAGAACTTTAGACAGGTAAACAGCTTTACTGATGTGAAGCAATACTCTCAGTGTCGGACCTACCTCTAGTCATGTCCGCCACTTTGTTGTCAGCGCTTTTCCTGGTTATTGTGATTGTTTTGAAGCTGAACCGCTGGGATTTGCTCAGCGGTTAGTGTGACAACCTTGCCATTTTGCAGAATACTGATTGATTGACCCAGTCTGCGGTGTCGTTCAATCGCCTCAGCGATCGCCATTTTTACTCCAGCATCTATCTTACTGTGTAGGTTCCTCATTTCTTGCTCGGTCATTTTACGCCTCTTTGATCTGATGCCATAGTTCGCTGTCACTAATTATATGCGGTTGGTTGATGATACCCTCAGCCACTAACTTAGGAAATGACCCGGAATTGTCAAAAATCATCCAGCCGTCACAAACTGGTAGATACAAAGAGATTAGATTCTTACGCCCTCGGTCATAGCGTCTTCGAATCACCTCCTCCGGGATCGAGTGTCCACCGTCGGCAACTCGCCTAGCTACCCGCTCTACTGCTAGATCAGCACTTTGCAGCCAGAAATAGATCAGATTAATAGTGTAACCCTTCGCTCTACAGGCAATCAAAAAGGGAGCGAACGTGCGGGCAGCCAATGTGGTCTCAAACGCAAAGTCAATGCCTGAGCTGGATAGAGTCTGTAGCCGCTTGACCATCAGCCGCCCTGCCTGGGCCATCATTGACTCCAAATTCAAGGGAGAGAGTCCAGCCGCGATCGCATCTGCATTCACATACTCAAAACAGTCTAGAAGGCTTGGCAACAAACTCATCGAAACCGTCGTTTTACCCGACCCATTTGCACCCCCAATAATATAAAGACTTGGCATCAGTCATCAACCTTTTCGTTAGCCTAGAGGCAGAAACCCTCTTGCTACCTCACAAAAACACTTTGATTATGACTTTAAATACTCCACCCGGTCCCAAAGGCAGCTTTCTGATTGGTAACCTGACTGACTTTACCAGCGAACCGCTTAACTTTGTGTTGATGTGCGCCCGTGAGTATGGGGATATTGTCTCCTTAGGCTTTGGTCCCTATTCTGTGTACCTACTAAGTAATCCAGAACACATTGACTACGTACTGCGTCATACTAACCAGCAATTCATCAAAAGCCAAGTTCTTAAGAGCAACAAGCTGGTTTTGGGTGAAGGACTACTAACGAGTGAGGGAGAATTCTGGCACCGCCAGCGCCGACTAGCCCAACCAGGATTCCGCCGACAGCAAATTGCTGCTTATGGTGACATCATGATTGCCTTTGCCGATAAAATGCTCTCCGCTTGGCAAGATGGCGAAGTCCATGATGTTCATGCTGATATGATGCAGCTTACTCTAGAGATTGTCGCCAAGTGTTTGTTTAACGCTGATGTCGCAGGTGAAGCTCAAGATGTTGGTGCAGCTTTAAACATATCGCTGGAGCATTTCAACTACCGTGCTAAAACCTTATTTCTGATCCCAGACAGTTTTCCTACCCCAGAAAATCTGCGGTTTAGAGGCGCTGTTAAGCAGCTAGATGAGATTGTTTACGGCATCATCAATCACCGTCGCACCAGTGGTGAAAACCCCGCCGATCTACTCTCAATGTTGATGGAGGCAGAAGACGAAGATGGTTCTCACATGACTGATAAACAGTTGCGGGATGAGGTGATGACTCTCTTCTTGGCAGGACACGAAACCACTGCCAATACCTTATCCTGGACTTGGATGCTTCTGTCTCAGCACCCGGAGGTTCAAGCCAAACTGCAATCAGAACTACAGACTGTCCTAGGCGGACGTAATCCGACTCCAGGGGATCAGTCTCACCTTCCTTACACCACAATGGTGATTACAGAGGCTATGCGCCTATACCCTCCGGTGTGGAGAATGAGTCGTGAGGTGGTAGAAGATTGGCAGGTTGGAGGATACAACCTCAAGGCTGGGACGACAGTGTTTATGAGTCAGTGGGTAACGCACCGCAATCCCCAATATTTTCCAGAACCAGAGACTTTTAATCCTGATCGCTGGGCTGGAGATTTTGCCAAAAGCTTACCTCCTGGTGTTTACTTCCCGTTTGGAGGTGGGCCGAGGGTTTGCATCGGCCAAGGGTTTGCGATGATGGAGGCGGTTTTGTTACTGGCAACAGTTGCCCAAAGATTTGAACTTACTCTGGTACCGGAGCATGAAATTGTCTTGCAGCCTTCGATTACACTGCGTCCCGAACACGGTATAAAAGTGTTGCTGAGAAGGCGTTAATGGTTTATTGGGAGTGGGGATATTTGATAGGCTGAACTTACCAAAATGGCAAACTATGTGAGTACTCCAAAGCTTAGCACCATCAACCATATCGCACACATCGCTTCATTGATAGACCTCATCTCAATCGAAAGCGCACTGGCATGCCGTCGGACGGATAAATCAGCAGGTTCTGCTGTAACTGTTCTAGAGATGAACGACCGTTGACTAACTCCCAGTTGAAGTGGTGCAGCAGGAGTGACAGCATCAACGTTGATTCCAGCATTGACAGATGCTCTCCCAAGCAACGATGAGGACCCGATCCAAAGTCTACCATTGGCAGTGGATCTTTACTCTTGTCCAACCAACGCTCCGGCAGAAATTCATGAGGATGAGTATAGACTTCTGGATCTCTGCCAGCAGCAAGCATTGACCAGGATAATTTCGTCCCACGAGGAATCACCTGCTCCTCAATCACAGTATCGCGTTGAGCTTCCAATGGAGATGAGCCTGAGGCAACTGAATAAAGGCGCAAAGTTTCCTTAACAATTGCGGAAATATAAGCCAATTCCTTGAAGTCTGTATTCATGCCACCCTGATACCAAGTGTCAGCGACGGTTTGTGCTTGCTGAAAAACACTTTTATTTAAGGCCATTTCTCCGACTGCAAAGGATAAAGTGTGGGCAGTTGTGTCAGTACCAGCTAATAAGAGTTCAACAGATTCTGCCATCAATGTTTCTCGACTGTATTTCGGTTCTTTGGCAGCTATTTTTACTAACATTGACTCCTGGAACAAAGGGCTTATCTGTCCTAAATCAGTCTTGTTTTGTTCTCTCATCCGTAGAGCTAAATCCACACGAGGAGTCAGAACATCTTCTAAACATCGCCTTGCTGCCCAATAATCTCGTGAATTCTTAGTTGGCAGATATTTCATCCATGTTTTCTCACCAGTAGCTTGTCGGAGGAGCCGATAGCCGACAATAGTCATCGCCTCGTACACCTTGGACACTTCCAGAGGTGGTCCTTCAGGACTATTAATCTTTCTATCCACAGGAATACCAAATACTAGACAGGAAATCACTCTCATCGTCAGTTCTACAAACAGAGGATCTACCTGAACTTCTTTTGGTGGCGCAGCTTCCTTGATTGTCTCAACGACTTGTTCGCAGGCTTGTCTAATAACTTCAACATATTTCGAGATACCGCTAGAACCGAATTCAGGATTCCAAGCCCTACGTCGCCATTGCCACTCAGCTCCAGTTTGACCCAAAAGAATGGGACCACTCATGTCATTCCAGGCTTTGTTGATTCGCTCAGACCTAACTAGGCTACCATCTCTCATGCCATTGACAATGGTGTCTTCGATAACTTTTGGCTTACATAAAACAACAACCGGCTCGCCAACCCAGTAAACATACATTGGTCCTAACTGCTGGCTCCAATCAAACACTAATTGGAATAATTTCTTTTGTTTTACTGCTGCTAACACCTGAGGAAGATTTCCTAGCAGCCAGTGTCTGGGAGGAGAGGGGAGCGATTCTAGAGGCCTGTATGTGTTCTTTTGTTTCCGCCAACGCCAGCCAAGTATGACTGCTATGCCTATAATGGCTGAGACTGTAGCTAAATAAGGAGATGAGTTAGAAAAAGCAATCTGAGCAGCAAT
>CAXUIV010000037.1:4446-10502 GCA_964250875.1 uncultured bacterium | reverse complement strand
GCACTCCTGCACCTGAAAATCCAAGGTGGTAGACTTACGATTTTTATTGGATACAAATACGGTCTCATTGGTTTGAATGATTTTGGGTCGATAGTAGGCCATCAAAATCTGTATGTCTGTTGAGATTCGGAAAAGGAGATGCAGACATTAGCGTTATAGCAATCCTATTTGAGTTGTGAACGCAAGTGTCTTTATGTAGAGACGTTACATGTAAGTCTCTATAGGTTATTGACAAATGATTTAGGATTGCTATATACGAGAAACTTGGCGGACAGCAGGCGATCAAGCAGATAGTAGATGATTTTTACCAACGGGTGTTGGTTGACGATACAGTCAATCACTTTTTCGCTCATACAGATGTGGAAAAGCAACGCGATCACCAGACAGCTTTCATCTCCTATGCACTAGGCAGTTCCAACCAATACATATGGCGTTCGATGGAAGAGGCACATGCGAGTTTAAATTCAACGTTTGAAGTTGCGAATCTAATTCTTTCCAACGGTCTCTTGCCGTCATCCCCTCATCCCTTCTCCCAAGGGGTTAGGGGATGAGGCTCTACAAATGTGATATGCTCCTATGCAGCAGTACCTAAGGACAGTTACAATGAGAGAAACTCAGTTGATATGCCGTCGAGAGATATCATTCACGATGCTGTAAAGAACGCTCTGATTAAAGACGGATGGACAATCACAGCCGACCCTTACGCAATTAAATACGAAGAAATTAAGTTGTTTGCTGATTTGGCTGCAGAACGCCCATTTTTAGCGGAGCGCTCTGGAAAAAGAATTGTTGTTGAGGTCAAAAGTTTTATCAGTAGATCATTTATACGCTCTTTGGAGGAAGCTCTAGGTCAGTATGTTATCTATCGGAACCTGTTGACTGTCACAGCTCTCGATTATGATTTGTATTTAGCTATCAATGAACGTACTTACATTAGTTTTTTTCAGCAGAAGGCGATTCAGTTTCTAGTTCAGCAGAATCAGATGCGTATACTTGTTGTAAATGTTGAAAGTGAGATTATTGCCCAATGGATAAAATAGCTGATTATCGCACCCTGATTAAAAATATCTTGACTCAGTATGACTCTGCCGCTGCTAACCCACCCACACCTGGTGTTGAAACCCTGTTAGCCTTTGATGAGGAACGCGATCAGTATCTTTGGTTTCAGGTAGGTTGGACTCAGAAAGAACGAGTAAGAGGAATTACAGTTCACGTCCGCATTCAAGGCAATAAAATCTGGATTGAGGAGGACTGGACTGAAGAAGGAATTGCTAACGACCTCATTCAATCAGGCGTTCCCCAGACTGATATTGTGTTAGCTTTCCATCCTCCAGAGGTGCGTGCTAACACTGACTTTGCAGTTGCGTAAGACAACGACTGTAACGGGGTGGCAAGATCCAAATCAAATTAGGAAGAATATAGTCTTAGTGATCAGCCTCAACAATAGGGGCAGGCAGCGGGAACTCTTCCCCGTTCAGACAAGCATCAAACTGTTCTTCAAATCTTGTCCAACTCGTGGCGATTGATCGCTCTAACCGCGACGGCGGCGCTTCTCGATAGAGCGGCATCCGGTGAGTCATCAACGTTTGAAGTTGCGAGTCTAATTCTTCAAAAGCTGACACCTTGACTCCTGTGTAGTTAAGCACGAGAAAACCAGGTTTGCCGCGCATCTTCATCCACGGTTCCCATGGTCCCATGCGGTAGTAAGACAGCGCGATCGCCCCCTGCTCGTGTGGCTCAATCACGGCTTGCTGGATCAGTTTTGTGGGAAACAGGAATTTGTAAGAATCGGACGACTGTACAAATGGTTCCGGCGAGTAGTCGGCAAACTTCGGGTTTGCAGCGAGCGGGTTGGGCAGTTTGAGATTGAAATCGAGAGATACAGCTGAAACTGCTGGCCCAATGCTGGCTTTCATTTGAGGTGGAATGGGAAATTCCTGGTAGTCGTAGCTGCGATGCATTACGTTGAGGCGATCGCCGCTCCAAGGATTGTGCCACGATTTCAGCACCTCGCCCGTTTCTGGGTCTTCATACAGCGTGATTTTGCGGCTGAGCAAAAACCAGCGCCCGGTTTCCGCATCCTGAATGCAGCGAGAAATGTCTACACCTAGGAAATTAAACAGATGCTGCGGCTGATCGCGATCAGTTGGCTGAGCGTACATCGCTCCAGTTGCCTCAAAGTAATGAGTCCGGCTGTCAGTGCCACAGCGGAGTTTGACAAACTGTTCGTCCGTGATGGTGGATTGGGTCAGACTCATCGATTGATCTCCCTGAATTGTTAAGCCAAGACATACTTTAGCGTAGGCGGCAGAAACTAATCGAGCGCTAGCACCACCTGATTTCGTCCATTGCGCTTCGCTTGATAGAGGGCGCGATCAGCTGCATTACATAGTTGTGCAACATCAGCGTAGGCTGGAAATACCGCAATCCCACAGCTAAATGTAACCGTAAACTCTACATCATCAGCTCGTTGTTGCACCTGAGCAAAACTCTGTCGCAGTTGATTCATCACTTCAACAGCAGCATTCGCATCGGTATCAACGAGAATAATGGCAAATTCTTCACCACCATAGCGCCCAATGACATCTGTTTCTCGCAGCCACTGTTGTAACAAACGGGCGAGACTTTTAATCACGCGATCGCCAGTCAAGTGCCCGTAGGTATCATTCACTGACTTGAACAGGTCGATATCAACCATTGTAAAAGCCAGGGAAGAATGCTGACGTTTGGCTCGTTTCAGCTCAATCGCTAACTGCTCTTTCGTTTTTGTGTGGTTAAAGAGTCCTGTCAGGCTGTCGCGCACCATTACTGAGCGTAACATCGCCGATCGATGAGCGCGGCTGGCAACTGAGGAGATTAAATGTTCAGGCTGAATGGGCTTTGTCAAAAAGTCATCACCACCCAAACTCATAGCGGCAAGTTGTTTCGTTACATTGGTTTCAGTTGAAAGAAACACAATCGGAATACTGACGTAAACGGACTGCTGCCGAACAACGGCAGCAAGCTCTAAACCGTTGCAAGACGGCATATAGACATCCATCAAAATCAGATCCGGTTTGAACTCACTCAGCGGTGACATCACCTCCATCGGATGGGTAACAATTTGTGTCACCATACCAGCTCGCTGAAGAGTTAGAGCATGAAAATCTGCTAACTCTCGATCGTCTTCTACAATCAGGATGCGATATGGAGGCGGTTGAGTTTTTTGAGTTAAGCGATCAAGCTTATCGATTAGCTCGTTGATATTAATGGGTTTTGTAAAGTAGGCATCGCCTCCCGCTCGCACTGCCTGTAGTCGTGCCAGCAGATCGTCACGAATGGACATGAAAATCAGTGGAATCAACCTCGTAGAGTAGCAACTTTGATAACTAGCACGCCACTGGTTCAGTTCCGCGATCGCCGTTCCGGCTAAGTCGTCTCTGGGAAAGACGACATCCATAATGATGGCAGCAGGCGGATTTTTAACAATTGCCGTTTTAAGCTGCTCTAGCCGACTGAACGCGCGGACATCGTAGCCAAAATAGCTGATTTGGAGTGCCAGTTCTCGCAGGACGTCTGGATCGTCTTCAACCAAAAACACCAGACGTTGAACGGGCTGTAAGCGGCTGTTTTCGGGGGTGACTGATTTGAACACGTTTTGCCCCCGCTGTGGATTTGACGCTGCGACAGCGCTGTCTACTTCCACAATCTGTTGTTGCAACCTTATAAGTAAGGCAATGATTGGCTGGCGATCAACGGGTAGGATCGGTGTTGACTGGGTAGAGTAATGCTGTAGTGATTGCTCCAGCTTCAGAGCCGTTTCGCTTAATGACACCAAACCAAACGTAGCGCTGGAACCCGCTAAGGTATGCACTAACCGATGCAACGTGTCCAGCGTTTCAGGGTGCCACTGGCTAGAGAGCTGTTGCCAACAGGCAACGATCTCATCTAGCTTCTTAGGTAGACGATGCAAATACCCTTGCTGTAGTTGATCAAGCTGTGCCTCAATCGTGCTAGAATCAAGCATAAAATTGTTGCCACATACTGCGGACAGTGGTAGAAAGTGTCATTGGTTCAAATGGCTTGGCAATCACATCGACTGCGCCCAACTCTTTATAACGAGCAACTTCATGAGTTTGGACTTTTGCCGTCATAAAAATGACTGGGATTTCTGCTGTTTCAGGAAGTTGCCGCAGTGCCTTTAGCGTACTCGGACCATCCATTCCCGGCATCATCACATCCAACAAAATTAAATCTGGCACAAAGGTTGGCGCAGTTTCTAAAGCAGCGGCACCGGAACTGCAAATTTCAACGGTGAATTTGCCCACGGCAACGAGCGCCAACCGTGCCACCGATTGAATATCAGAATCATCTTCCACAAACAGGATCCGATTTAAACTTGGAATTGACATAGTCCTCCTATTGACAGTACGCTACCAGCGCTTGAATTGTGCTGAGCAGTTCTTGATTAGTGGTACGCGATTTAACTAACGCGGTTGTGACTCGGTGTGCCGTTTCAGGATTAACTTCACGAGCAGAAAACAGCACCACGGGAATGGGCAAGCCAGTTTGACGATCAACAAACGGCAGTAACTCCAGCCCAGAACCGTCTGGCAAACTGACATCGAGAACAATCAAATTGAACGTGTTTGTTTCTAGCTGTTGCCGCGCTTGTTGCAGGTTGGTTGCGTGATAAATCTCGGCTTCTTGCTTCAGCACCATGCTCACGACTTGGGTCACATCTGCATTGTCTTCAATGTGCAGAATTTTGGGTTTAGCGTTCCGGTTTTGGGAAACGGCTTGTTTACAAAGCGCAATCAACCGTTGTTGTTCGATTGGTTTTTCTAACCAATCAACGACGGCAAAACCGCCGCCCAGCGCCTCTTGGCCTTGCTTAGCTTTGGCAGAAACCACGATGATCGGCAGCAAACGAGTTTGTTCTTGTAGCCGCAGTTCGCGAATCAAGGAGATGCCATCTTGTCCGGGCAGTGCCAGATCGAGCGTCATTACCTGATAAAGGTGATTCACCAACAATTCCTTCGCGACCTCGGCATCATGAGCAACATCCACCCAAAAACCGGCCTGTTGCAGCATCATGCTCAACAGCAGGGCAATGTCAGGATCGTCTTCACACACAAGGATGCGGGCGGACGGGTAGCGCAGGGGCTTGGTCGGTTGACGTGGTTGATGGGCTGGTGCTGGCGCGGTCAACTCACACTGAGGCCATGTCCAGACAGGAAGTTCACAGTAAAATGTGGTGCCGACATTCGTCTCGGTGTCAAAGCCAATTGTACCGTTCAGCCGCTCCACGATGGCTTTGGCAATGCTCAATCCTAAGCCTGTGCCGCCTTTTTGGCGGGCATCAGAAGAGTCAGCTTGAGCGAACTTTTGAAAGATGCGATCGCGAAACTCTTCCGGAATGCCAACCCCACGATCTCGGACGCTTACCCGCACCATCTCAGCGTGCTGAGTGACGCTAACCGCAACAGTTTCTGCCGGAGGCGAAAACTTGGCTGCATTTGATAGCAGGTTTGTTAGCACCTGAATAAACCGTTGACTGTCCACATTAACCTGTACGTTAGGCAGCGCCTGAGTCAAAGTTAGCGTCACGTTAAATTGTTCGGCATAAGCGCGGTTAGCGGCGATCGCTTGCTCAACCAGGGGCACCAGTTCCACAGGTTTGAGTGCAAAACTCATTTTTCCAGACTCAATCTTTTCAATATCTAGAATGTCGTTGATCAGCAAAATCAACCGTTCACTGTTTTTGTAGGCAATGCCGATCAGTTCTTGGGCTTCGGTGGCTAGTTCACCAGCTACGCCGCCCATGAGCAAGCCTAATGAACCCCGAATTGAAGTTAACGGTGTCCGAAGTTCGTGGCTGACAGTTGACACAAATTCATTTTTAAGCTGTTCAACTTTCTTCCGTTCGCTGATGTCCCGCACGATCACCAGCACTTCATCCACTCCGTTCACCACAATCCGGGCTTCATAGTCAATCGATTTCCCGTTTTGCAGCTGATAGTCAAAAACCTGTGGTTTATGGGTTTCTAGCGCTCGCTTCAGATACACCATAAACT
>CAXUIV010000037.1:0-4346 GCA_964250875.1 uncultured bacterium | reverse complement strand
GCTGGCTTGCTGAATGGCGATCGCGATGACGGTGCTGAGTTGTTCAAGCAGTTCAATTTCCCAGGTTTGCCATTCGCGGACTGATTGGCAGTGGTGAGCAATCAGCAGTCCCCACAGTTCTTCGTTGTGCATCACCGGCACCACTAGGTTTGCCCGCACCTGTAAACTGAACAGCAAATCTCGATGACAGGGGGCAATGTCAGCCGTGTGAATGTCTGCGATCGCCCTTACCCGTCCTTGCCGGTACAGAAAGGCATGATCCTGGCGAAAACAGTCGTCTTGAATCGCCATGCCAACGATTGAGAGGCAGTTCTCGCCGACTGACTCTACGGCAATCTCTCCATGCCAATCAGGGCTGGTGAACTGATAGAGCAACACGCGATCGGTTTGAAGCAGTTGCCGCACTTCCTCAACAGCGGTGTTCAGCACATCTTCAAGCTTGAGCGATCGTCGAATTCGCTGTGTAATCTCGGAGAAAAGCTGCTCCCGCTGTAGAAGCTGACGCAGTTGAACTTCTGTCTCAGGTAAGCCAGCACTTTGAGCAGGATTGAGCCTCATAATTTATAAAAATATGGGAACGGCATTAACACTTCTTAGTCTTATTGTTCCCAGCCTGCTCAAAAGAAAACATGTCCAAGTGTTGTTAGTTGTCGGTTGTCTGTTCTTTGTTGTTATTGATACAAACAACGAGTAACCAACCAGCAACAAGGCAAATCTTCAGTGTTTATCACATGTCAGGCAAGCTACCTGTCAGCTTAAAGTTGTTAAACCCATTTGTTCTTTCACTTGCCTACAAAGAACGCCAGGAGGCGTCTAATAGCAACGACTTCCTAATCCAGCAATCAGTGGAGCCAATAATGGCAAGAAAAGAACAACGTCGTCAAACCCACCATAAACAGGCAGTGATAGCCAAAAGGAGACACAGCGCGATCGCGCCCCTAGATTGGCGTCCGACTGCTAAGCCAGCAAGTTACAGGTCGCCTGTTTATTTCTTGAGCATTATGACAGCTTCGGTTTTCACTGCCGAGACATTGGTAATGCTGCTCTTTCTCATCTTGCCGAAGCTCCCCGATTTGGTTGAGGTGTTCGTCGATTCTACTCTGCTATCCCTGTTGATCTCTCCTTGTCTCTACTTTTGCCTGTTTCGTCCACTGGTGATGCAGATTGCCGCTCGCAAGCAGACTGAGGAGACGTTGCGACAGTACCAGGAACACTTGGAGGAGCTAGTGACAGAGCGAACTGCTGCACTTGAGGCGTTGCGGCAGTCGGAAGCTAAGTACCGAGAACTGCTAGCGCGGGAGGAACTGTTCAATCAGCTAGCTAACCAAATCCGTAACACCCTCGATTTGGAGATGATTTTGGAGACTGTGGTGCAAGAGATTTACCATCTGTTGCAAATCGAGCGCTGTCAGTTTGCTTGGTATTTTCCTCAGGCAGACGAACCCTACTGGGATGTCGTCAAGGAAGCCCGCAATCCTGTTCTTCCCAATTTCGTCGGTCGATACCTGGCAACTGATGTGGGACCACTCGCGCAGAAACTCCTCAAATTGGAGATCTTGCGCGTGGATGATGTCAAGCTAGTAGAAGATTCAGTGTGGCGGGAGTTTGTGGTCTCTCTGGGCATGTCCTCAGTACTAATACTGCCAATTCAGACGCGATCAGGTGTCATCGGTGTCATTAGCTGTAGCCACAATACAGTTCGACCCTGGAGCGATGGTGAAGTGGAACTGTTACATGCTGTAACTGACCAGCTGGCGATCGCCATTAATCAAGCTGAACTTTACTCTCAAACTCGCTCGGCTGCTGTTGCTGCTCAAGCACAAACGGTCCAATTACAGCACACTCTGCAAGAACTCCAGCACACCCAAACCCAGTTGGTACAGAGTGAGAAAATGTCTAGTTTGGGCCAGCTTGTTGCGGTGGCTCATGAGATCAACAACCCAGTTAACTTCATCTATGGCAATCTCGTTCATGCAGGCGGGTACACCCAAGACTTGTTGAGCTTGCTACAGCTTTATCAGCAGCAATACCCTCAACCCACCCCAGCGATTTCAGGGAAGATTGAAGCTATTGACCTGGACTTCTTAATTGCAGATTTGCCCAAACTGCTGTCATCAATGAAGGTGGGAGCAGAGCGAATCTATGGAATTGTTTGCAGCCTGCGAAATTTCTCCCGCTTGGACGAGGCGGATATGAAGGTAGTTGATATTCATGAAGGAATTGAAAGCACTTTGCTCATTCTGCAAAACCGTTTAAAAGCAAAGTCGGAACATCCAGGTATTAAGGTCATAAAAGAATATGGCAATCTGCCCGGAGTAGAGTGCTACCCCGGACAGCTGAATCAGGTATTTATGAATCTACTCGTTAATGCTATTGATGCTTTGGAAGAGTCAGTTGTCCGTAGTCACATATCAGTAGTAAAGAACAATGAACAGCGGACAGTGGAAGACAGAACAATTAGAATCCGCACTCAAGTAACTGAAAACAACAGAGTAGCTATTCAGATTACAGACAACGGTTCGGGGATGACTGAGGCAGTTAAGAACCGGCTATTCGATCCGTTTTTTACCACTAAACCCACTGGTGTCGGTACTGGTCTTGGTTTGTCGATTAGCTACCAGATCATAGTAGAAAAACACGGTGGTACGCTGCACTGCCAAAGTGAACTGGGGCGAGGTACGGAGTTTATCATTCAAATTCCGCTTCAACAGTCATCGGTCAAAACGGGCGCTGCTTGAGGAAAAATGTCATGCCTGCGGTCCATCACCATTATTCTCCAAAAGTTGGTCAATTTTGTTCTCTATGGTGTTTAACCGCCGCAAAATTGTTGGACGGTCACTATCTAAAGAATTTATTAAGTTAGCAATCCCTATGGTTGCTTGCCGTAGTTCCTCCCTCTCCTGTTGAGCTTCTGCTTGAACGTGTACTATTTCAGAAATTTGGTCTGCCAAAGCTTGAATGGCGCGAGCGTTACTCTCTACCAATGCTTCTACACGGTCAAGCCGGTTGCCGCTGCCGTTATTCATGACTGTTCTCCGCTTCTCAAAAATCAGCGCCACATTTTAGTTGTTCCAGCCCCAGTTTGCCTCTACTCCCTACTCCCCACTTTGAACGTGGTTCGGCTTACGGATGCCTAATTCCTCCATTCCAATCGGGCGTGAGGAAGGTGCCGCTGGGGGCGATCGCCGAACCACGAGTCGTGATGCTCGTACCATTCTGATAATAGTAAGTGGTCGTTCCATTGCCACTAGTGACCGTTGTGGCAGGGTATCCTACCTGACCTTGAGGAGTGACAATCGTCCCGTTGTTATAGATGCGCGTCCCAAAAGGATAGTTGATAAAGTTGGTGCCCCCATTCGTTGGGCTGGGAACGGTTTCAGTGTCAATTTGAATTGATTGAGGGCTTCTGACCTCCCACGTACACTGTTTTTCGTTGGGCTGGCGGTAGTTGATTGCCATTGTCAGCGATCGCGAGAATGCCCGACTGTGGCGGAAATTGACCACAGACCGCAGGTAGTTTCCTCCTCGAACAGCAGTCCAGTGCATCAACCCTCCGTTGTACGGCTGATCTGGCTGGAAACCTATTTCCTGCCCGACCTGTTCTGGCGAGGACCCTGGCCTTACCGTCAGCAATCTCTGCACTGTTGGTACTGACTCCAATTCCGTTACTGAGATGAAGCTACAGCTATTCGGGATGTCTCCTTTGACTAACACGAGTCCACTGTAAGCTTGGGCTACGTCACGGCTGGTAACGATTAGGGTGGCGGATAGTAATAGGATAGTAGTGAATTTCATATAGCCTTTGGAGAATTTTGTCAAGTAGGCAGCGCATATTTAATTTATGTAGAGACGTTGCATGCAACGTCTCTACATGCTCTAAAACGTATTGGTAGATAATCTATCCGCAACTAGTCTCTGAATTTTGGCTACTAACTGGCCATACTCGACGTCATCTAACGCTGGTTTCGACGCCGCAATTGGAATTGATTCAGCTACGTCGATCCAGGATTTACAGCCTCCATATTCCTGACGATAAGGAAGAATATGCGCTTGAGATAGTTTGTATGTACGCAGCAAAAGTACGTACAGCGGCTGGCTTGGCTTCCACTTGAGGCGATCGCATATGAACTGCTCGTTCCAGATGTGAAACGGTAGCAAAGCATTCACAGTTGACCGATCACTCACCGGCAGAATGTCTGTAATCTCTGCCCAATTGCCTATCCGGACGGTCTTTGGATGCCAGCCAGATGACACTGGCGTGACCTGAACACTGTAGTCAGGCTTGAGCAGCGAAGGCTGCTGATGCTCGTAGGTGGGGTAGAGCAAAACTCTGTTGTGGGCGACAG
>CAXUIV010000036.1:0-16245 GCA_964250875.1 uncultured bacterium | reverse complement strand
CGACATGATAGCAACGGTGCGCCCGATTGCTGGAACCCGCCCACGGGGTAAGACACCGCAAGAAGATGCAGATCTGGCGGAGGATTTACTCAAAGATCCCAAGGAGATTGCTGAACATGTGATGCTAGTTGATTTGGGCCGCAATGATTTGGGTCGAGTCTGCAAAAACGGTACGGTAAGAGTTGATGAATTAATGGTGATTGAGCGCTACTCCCACGTTATGCATATTGTTAGTAATGTGGTGGGAAAGCTAGCTCCTGGCAAAACAGCTTGGGATCTACTTAAAGCCTGCTTTCCAGCAGGTACCGTCAGCGGTGCCCCCAAAATTAGGGCCATGGAAATTATCCATGACCTTGAAACCTGCCGTCGCGGACCTTATTCGGGGACATACGGCTATTACGATTTTGAAGGCCAGCTCAACAGCGCGATCGCCATTCGCACGATGGTCGTCCGCAACCATAGGGTTAGCGTCCAAGCTGGTGCTGGTCTGGTTGCCGATTCTGATCCAGAGAAAGAATTTGAGGAGACGCTCAATAAAGCTAGAGGTGTGCTAGAGGCCATCCGCTGTCTGCAAAGCTGATCCGTAATCAGCAGTCCGCAACTCATGCCTTAACGCAACGACTCAACCAATACGGCAGTGGCGATGAAGCAGAAAACAAAAACTGCTAAACGCCAAAACCATTGCCTCAGTGACGACCACAGCATTTCGACTACAGGGAATGGACCAAAACTCTCTGACAGGATACAGGCTATGGCAAAGCCAAACAGAACGAGGAAGAGATACTTAAGCAGCTTAAATGCCAACCTTAGCAGGAAGCTATAATCTTCCGTCTTCAAGGTTTTTGTGCCTAACTTCACGGAGTCAAGTTTCGGTGGGTGATTGCGCCATTTTCTTGGTTGCTTCTCTAACATAGAGCTTCTCCCTGCACTTGAAGTGAACTGTCTACTCTGACGTGCTTTTGCCGGTGGAAAGCCGAAGGATTGGTTCATCCGACATTTGCCTAGCCAATCTTTAGCTACTTGAGACTCACATCAACCACTCGAATAGGTATGTTTAATTTCTTTAATGTTGCTTTGCGAGATAGCATGTGAGCTATGTGCGGTTCTACCTCACTCCCTCTCACATACTATACAAAGGGTATTCTCTGACTGTCAAGTCCACATTGGGAACGTTTAGGGAGAGCAAAGAGGCCTAACGGCAGGGGATATTAGTAAAAGCAATTAATCTATGTGTTTAATCTCACATACTATAATAAGAGTGCGATAGTTGTGAGGAAAGAATGAATATGCTACAGTCAAAAATTTCTCGAGATTTTTTGGAAGCTGTAGCAACTGAGCGTGGAGTGTCTAAGGCAGAACTAGAAGTCGTTTCTTTTGCCCTAGATGGTCAGACCACACCAGCAATCTCAGAGAAGTTAGGCATTACTCCAGTAGCTGTGCGTAAAAGGTTGGGTGAAGTCTACAAGAAGTTTAGTATTCATGGGAGCGGTCCTGGAAAACTAGCTGAACTGAAGCAGATTTTGGTATCTCAGTACAGAACACAACAAGTAGCAGTTACAAACTCTCGCCAAGACTGGGGAGATGCCAATAATGTTGGAGATTTTTACGGACGCGAGGCGGAACTCGCGCAGCTAGAACAGTGGATCGTTAAAGACCGCTGCCGCTTAGTGGCAGTGTTAGGTATGGGGGGAATTGGTAAAACTTCTCTGTCCCTGAAGCTAGCAGAACAGATTCAGGTTGAGTTTGAGAACGTCATCTGGCGATCGCTCTGGCATGCTCCACCCGTCACAGATCTCCTAGCAGATGTTATCCGATTTCTCTCCAACGGCCAGGAAACTTCCTTACCAGCCTCTGTTGAGAGCAGAGTTTCAGTACTGATTCATTACTTACGCAGGTCACGCTGTCTGCTAATACTGGACAATGTAGAAACAATTCTGCAAAGTGATACTCTCACTGGACACTACCGCGTCGGTTTTGAGGGGTATGGTGAACTACTGACAAGGGTGGGGCTGGGACGAGTGGGAGAGGCACCGCATCAAAGCTGCTTAGTGCTGACGAGTCGCGAGAAACCTCAAGAGATTGCTGTTTATGAAGGTGAACAACTGCTCGTTCGTTCATTACAGTTAACTGGTTTGAAAGAGGAAGCTAAGGAAATTCTTCGCATAAAAGGGCTTTCTGGCTCAGACATTGATATCGGAAAACTAATCAATCGTTATATCGGTAATCCTCTAGCATTAAAGATAGTTTCAGCCACTATTCAAGAGCTATTTGATGGAAATATTGCTGATTTTTTAGTACAAAGCACTATAGTTTTTGGCGGGATTCGTAATCTGTTAGACCAGCAGTTTAACCGCCTATCAGCTTTAGAAGAAAAGGTAATGTACTGGCTGGCGATTAACCGAGAAGAGCAAGTCTCATTACGAGAGCTACAGGGAGACATGCTCCCACCTATGTCTCAAAGAGAATTGATCGAGATTTTAGAATCTTTAGCAAAACGTTCTTTGATTGAGACGGTGGCTGGACTGTTCTGGCTACAGCCGGTGGTGACGCAGTACGTGACTGACCGATTAGTGGAACAGGTATGTGAAGAGATATCAAGAAGTTATGTCTCAGTTCTAAATCCTGAATCTTTAACTCAGAACTCAAAACTCAAAACTCAAAACTTATTCCAGAGCCATGCTCTCATTAAGGCCCAGGCCAAAGACTATATTAGAGACACTCAGGTTCGCTGCATTCTCAAACCAGTAACTAATAGGTTGCTTAAAAACTATACTCTGGGCAGCAAAAAAGGCATAGAGGAGCATCTGGAGCAAATCCTTACCCAGCTTCGAGGTAAATCTCCAGTAGAAATCGGCTATGCCGGTGGCAATGCTGTCAATATGCTTTGTCAACTACAGACAGATCTAACCAACTACGACTTCTCCCATCTGACTGTTTGGCAGGCATACCTTCAAGGAATAGATTTGCATGAAGTGAATTTTGCTGACTCCAATCTGGCTAAATCAGTGTTTACTGACACCTTCGGCAGCATTTTGTCGGTGGCGTTTAGCCAAGATGGTCAACTATTGGCTACAGGTGATGCCAAAGGTGAAGTTCGTCTATGGCAGGTTACGGATAGCGAACAGCTTTTCACCTGCAAGGGACATGGTGGTTGGGTAAAGTCAGTCGCTTTTAGTCCAGATGGTCGCACTCTGGCTAGCGGTAGCGATGATCGCACGATTAGACTCTGGGATACCAGCACTGGTCTATGCCGACAGATTTTACGGGGACATAGTGATCGACTACGGTCAGTTAGCTTTAGTTCAGATGGTCGAATCTTGGCTAGTGGCAGTGATGATAAAACCTTGAGGCTATGGGATGCCAGCACCGGACAAACCCTTAAAGTGTTAGGACACAATAGAAGCTTACTCTCAGTCGCTTTCAGTCCGGATGGTCAAATTTTGGCTAGTGGCAGTAGTGACCAAACGGTGAGGTTATGGGATGCCAACAATGGTCAAGCCCTCAAAACTCTGTCAGGACACAGCAGAACCATCCGGTCAGTCGCTTTCAGTCCGGACGGTCAAATTTTGGCTAGCGGTAGCAGTGACCAAACAGTGAGGCTATGGGATGTTAGCACTGGCCAATGCCTCAAAACGCTGCTGGGTCATACTGGCAGAGTCTGGTCCGTCGCCTTCAGTCCGGCTGGTCAAATTGCCAGTGGTAGTGATGATCAAACGGTGAGGTTATGGGATGTTAGCACTGGCCAATGCCTCAAAACGCTGCTGGATCATACGAGTCGTGTCTGGTCCGTTGCCTTTAACTCGGATCAAGTCGCTAGTGGCAGTGACGATCAAACTGTAAGGCTGTGGAACATCAGTACTGGTCAATGCATTGAAACGTTGCAGGGGTATACGAGAAGTTTACGGGCCGTTGCCTTTGCGCCACAAAGGGACGCCAACAATCTGGATATTAGAATCGCTAGTGGCAGCGACGATCACACAGTGAGGCTGTGGGATGGCCGCACTGGCCACTGTATTAAAGCTTTGCAGGGTCACACGAGTCGCGTCTGGTCTGTTGCCTTCAGTCCGGATGGTCAAACTCTAGATAGTGGCAGTAACGAACGAACCGTAAGGCTATGGGAAGTTAATACAGGGCAATGCCTCAAAATATTGCCTGACCACACGAATTGGGTCCGGTCTGTTGCCTTTAGCCCGGATGGTCAAACTCTCGCTAGCGGCAGTGACGACCAAACCGTAAGGCTATGGGACATTCGTACAGGCGAGTGTCTCCAAACTTTGCAGGGTCACACTGATTGGGTGTGGTCCGTTGCCTTCAGTCCGGATGGTCAAACTCTAGCCAGTGGCAGTAACGATCGCACAGTGAGGCTATGGAACGTTAATACCGGCCAGTTCCAAACTTTACTAGGACATACCGATTGGGTAAGATCTGTCGCTTTCAGTCCTGTTCGGACCGCTCCTAATCAGATAGGTTATATCGTAGCTAGCAGCAGTGGCGATCGCACAGTTAGACTGTGGGATGCGAATACAGGCCAATGCCTCAAAACCTTATCAGATATGGGTCGTCTACGCTCTGTTGCCTTCGGTCCGGATGGTAAAATCCTTGCTTGTGTCAGTGAGGACAAGTCGGTGAAGCTTTGGGATGTTAGTACTGGTGAATGCCTCAAAGCTTTACAAGGGCATACTGATTGGGTCCGGTCAGTTGCCTTCAGTCCACAAGGTACGATTTTAGCCAGTGGCAGTAAAGACGAGACGATTAAAGTGTGGGATATCAAAACAGGTGAGTGTCTCAAGACGTTGAGAACTCCTAGACCCTACGAAGGCATGAACATTGCGGGAGTTACAGGTTTAACTGAAGCAACTATTGCCACGTTGAAAGCTTTAGGTGCAGTGGAAAATGAGGTACAAAGCAGGAAGCCTGGTTGAGCTACTGAATGCATTGGGGCTTCGCATGGTGATCACTTACTTGCGACTTTTCCAGTATCCAGGCTCTCGACTACAATGCATGACTGCAAGAATAAGAATGTAGTCTTGCTCGATCGTGTATAGAATTGCATACGGAAACTTGTGCGTCAGACAACGCCGAACGTCCTCCTCAATCGTGCCCCACTGAGCAGGGGATTCTTTAATTCGATAAATTGCATCCTCAACCGCATCAATAAACGCTCGCGCCACCTCAACACGTTGTGCATAGTACTGAACGGCTTCAGCATACTCAGCGAGCGCTTCAGGGTGAAACACATAGTTCATTGGTCGAGAAGTCGCCTGACTTGAACTAAAGCTTCTTCCCCTGAAGTTATTTGCACAGCGCCACTTCGGACTTCATCTCGCCGTTTCTTTGCTTCAATAGTCCAAGCAGTCTGAATTACCGGGTCGA
Organism: uncultured bacterium; assembly: GCA_964250875.1. GTDB lineage: Bacteria > Cyanobacteriota > Cyanobacteriia > Cyanobacteriales > Chroococcidiopsidaceae > CAXUIV01. The sequence goes on along the minus strand of CAXUIV010000036.1, from coordinate 10,872 downwards.
TGTCAAATTCTAGACTCTCTACCAGCTTTTCTGCCAAGAGTGCCCTCGAGGCGCTAGGCAAAGATAGAACCTCTTTTGTCAGTTGCTCAATTGACTGCATAGCTCCTCGCATTGTGTCCAACTTTGCTTATATTGTAACGTTTAGAATATGGTTAACTTTTGGGTCGAAGCCAACTCAGGACAACTGCGAGTTCAGCCATTAGCTTGCTGGCGACATACCACTTGTCAGCCTAAAACAGCCCCAAGAATACTAGAACCTGACGTTAAGTGAGGAGCAAGAGGCAGTTGACATTGGAGGCGATCAAAACAACGACTTGGGCTTGTTGCCTCTGAGTCTTTGATCGCTGCCTGCACCAAAGTACTCAAACGATCAGGATCACAGCCCAGAATAATGCTCTATACCTCGCTTACATGAGCTTTTGGTAAGAAGTCGAGCGAGTTGAGCCTACTTCCTAACATTCAACTCTGACTCACAATCTGTAAAAACTCCTGTACTACCTGGTTTGAGTCATTCCAACAGCGTGTAGCGTCATAATGTTCAACAATCCGGACGCCATGAACTTTGAAGAGACGATCTCGTTCGTGGTCGTGTACTACACGCGATGGTGGATGCCACGGCTCACCATCCACCTCCAAAATGCCCCACTTACCTGCATGGAAAACTAGAAAATCAGTTTCTTTAGTATCCCTTCCCGTTAAAGCGTTCAGACGGGCTTTACTGTTTGGGTAAAATAAAACACCAGCGCGGTCAAATGCTTCGGCAATTTTAATTTCAGTTTTTGAGCGGAAATAAAAACCTCTCCACTTATAGGGAGCATTAACACCTCGGTTACTCACGTTAAGATTAGATGGTAACATTAAAATTGTTCCATCAACTTTAGCTCCTTCTAAACTAGCGCCACTTAGGTCAGCTCCAGCTGAGTTTACGTCACTTTTCGTACGACAACTTAGCTAGGTAGTCCTTTCGTGCAATGCCACGGTCTGCTTTGTGCTAAGTGTTTATATATACTCTCGTAGTCGCGGATGCGTCCGAGCGTAACGTATGAACTGTTTGGATCAATGCTACTTATCCTCGATCCTTCAAGCCGGATGTCACTAGGAACCAGAGAATTGGAGTGGTCTTCTAGTTGCATTGATCAATTCTTCCACTCTACTAACTTTAAGTTAGTTTCCTTAAGGAAAGCGGGGTTTGGATTTAAAAGAGCGTTTGCACGCACACCTCACAGAGATAGTACGCGATCGCGATCCCTATCTTGATAGCTTGGGGCACTTCTACGTACAGCAATATATCCGCCAGCAGCTAGGACAATGGGGAGATGTAGAAACCCATGAATTCCAGGTGCGGGGTAAAACTCATCAAAACCTGATCCTAAACCTTCCTGCCAACGCCGGTAAACGCAATGGCAGACAGAAATCACCTATTTTAATTGGCGCTCACTACGATGCCGTACCGGGAACACCAGGGGCTGACGATAATGCCACAGGTGTAGCAGCTCTGCTGGAGTTGGCGAGAGCATTGGCAGATACACCGGCAAAACATCCGGTTCAGCTAGTTGCCTTTGATATGGAAGAATATGGTTTACTAGGTAGCACTCAATACGCAGCTGACTTGAGGCAACAACAGCAGCCGCTGCGCTTGATGATCTCATTAGAAATGCTGGGCTACTGCAATTCTGCTCCTAATTCGCAACTCTACCCACCTGGGTTGAAGCGCTTCTACCCGAATCAAGGCAATTTCGTTGCGTTAATCGGCAGTGTACCAACAATTCCTGACTTGATTTGCCTCAGCCGCAGCATTCGTACAGTTGGAGGTAAAAGCGAGTGGCTACCCACGTTTAATAGAGGTCTCATTGTGCCGCAAACTCGGCAAAGTGACCATGCACCGTTTTGGGACCAGGGTTATCGGGCCATGATGGTGACGGATACAGCTTTTTTGCGGAATCCTCATTATCACAAGGCTAGTGATCGCCTTGAGACGCTAGACTTAGAATTTCTTGCTGGCGTCTGCCGAGGTTTGATACACGGCATTCGTTTGCTTTAAAATAAGCTTTGCTTCAGTAATTCAACGGGTGCATTTTGTAGTGAACGGCTTCATTTCCCCTGGGGAGAGTAGAGTCAAATCGATTCGCATCATCTCAACAGCGTTATCAATACTGAAAAGTGAACAGCTATCTTAATCGCGGTGTTCTTAAGGCAATACCTGTAGCCATGGTTCTGATTGGTCTAATCGGTGTCTGCAATATAGCCCAGGCACTTGCCAAACATAAGCGGAGAATGACGTCTAGAAGCGACGGCATGAGGGAGCTACTTGCTCAGGGAAGGCTACGCACTTACTACCTGCATACCCCCAAATCTTATAAACCAGGCCGTCAGATGCCGCTAGTTCTCATGTTTCATGGTAGTCATGGCAGCGGCAACTCAATCGCTAATGTCACTCGTTTCAATGATTTGGCAGATAAACGCGGCTTTATTGCCGTTTATCCGAATGGCATTGATCACTATTGGAGAGACGCTAGTGATGGATCTTCAGGTGTAAACGATGTATCTTTTGTAACAGCATTGATTAAACATTTGGAGGAGATCAGAAGCATTGACCGCCAGAGAATTTACGCTACAGGGTTCTCCAACGGTGGAATGTTGACTCAAACTCTGGCATGTAAGTTATCTGATCGTATTGCCGCTTTTGCGTCAGTGGCTGGTACTCTCTCAGCAAGCCTCGCATCCGGATGCAAGCCCAAAGTTCCAGTCTCGGTGCTGATGATCAACGGTACGGGCGATCGCGCTGTACCTTATAGGGGTGGCAGAATAAGGGGCATAGGCAGCGTTGTCTCTATACCTAAAACCGTAGATCTTTGGCAGCAGCATGATGGTTGTGCCTCAAGAGTCGTGCAGCTACCGCACAAAATTGCCTACGATCCTAACGGAGTTGAAATCTCGCGCTACTTAGGATGTCGTGGCGGTTCAGAAGTAGTGCTTGTGACTGTAAAGCATGGCGGTCACGCTTGGCCTGGTAGTGTCTCTCAGAACGCGGGGCAGTATCGCGGCAACATCAGTGGAATTAACGCCAGCCAAGTGATCTGTGATTTCTTCCAGCGCCACACCCTGCCCAGCGATGAAGCCGCATTAAGCCCTAAGTCAGTGCAATTTGACTATGAACACTCCTACCGTTAATTAGGGTGTAAAGCTTGCTGTTTGATACTCCTTGGTGCGGTGCGTATGTACTTGCTTACCCTTACGGAACCAGAATAACAGTAGGGCAACAAAAGCAGAGATAGTACTGATTGTTTGACCGCTGCGTTCTTGTATTCCCGCATCCAGTGTCACTCTGACAGTATGCTTGCCACTGGGTACCTGCACACGCAGCAAACCTTCCCGTGGTGAGGGCTGCATAGGAAGGGATCGAGTACCGTCAAGTCTCGCTGTCCAGCCGGGGTAGTAAAACTGATTTATATTCAGCCAAAGGTCAGTTGTTCCATTAGTTTGCAAAACTATGTCTCTGGGCTGCCAACGCTCAATTAATAGACTGCCTTGTCCTGTAGCTACGGTTGCCTTGGCAAGGTTGCCCAATTGGCTAACTGTGTTCGGCTGGAATATGTCTCGTGAGACCCATTTCGGTCGGTACTCATCAGCATCCATACTTGTTTGTAACACTGCGTCAACGTTGTCCGGCACTTTATACAAGCGTCTTTTGACGACTATACCGCTAGATAGCAGCAAGCTAGCGATCAGCAAGCTGACTATACACAGTTTTTGGTTTGAGAAGGCAACTGGTTGCTTTAATGAAGAGACTCCCCACACCGTAAACGCTATAACAACTAGTAATAGTAAAGTGTTATAAGTTCCAGGGAAATGAAGTTTTTCTTGTAAGACTGGCAACACTTCAACTACAGATAAAAACAGAGCTGCTATCAGCAATACACCAAAAGCTACCTTTTTATTAGTAATAGCGATTGGTAGCCTTACCGAGGATATTCCTAATGCTAAGAGCGCTGCACTAGCAACCGTCAATATACTGTTAAAACGCCAGGAAAATTGAATCCTCTGCACCACTGGTAAAACATCCCACACAGGTCTACTCAGAGGCAGCGTCATAAAAAGAGCAATCATCGCGACGACAATCCAATAGTTACTCTCTCGCTTCAAGCTCACCAATGGATTACTGCGAGTAAGAGTAAAAGTACAGCAGGACAATCCTCCCATAAGCAAAGTCAGGATTTCCAAATATCTCCAAAAAGTCTTATCGTGAGGAAAAGGTGGATTTGAAAATAGAAAAAGATTTTTATAGTAGTACATTCCCTCTCTAATCGCGTCCATAGAAATGTATTGCTGAGTAGTCATTGCTGGCAACCAATAGACTGCGGACAAGCCAACAGCGAGTATTAAAGCCGTAGCCAAACGAATCCATACTTTTCTTCGCTGTCTCCGATCTACCATTGATACTACGTAGAAAATGGGGACAGGAGAGAAGATTATAAAGGTTGGCAAGTGAGTCATAATCAGCAGAGCGAAGCTAACCGCAAGCCCAACAACATTGAGCCTATGACCACCAGTTATCTTTTTGCTGAAGTATAAAATTAATGGAATCCAGACAAAACTCCAATATTCTGCAAAAGCAAAACGCCAATAAAGATCAACAGCTAGATGGTAAGGGAAGGCCATATAGACAATGGAAGAGATAAAGGCAGCATTCCGGTTTGTGATGCTTTTGAGCCAAACATAAGCTGTAAGTCCAGAAGCGATTAGAGCAATTGAAGCGGCTAAGCTAAGTTGATGCCAGCCTTGCGCATCATTAAAGAATAAAGGGTGAAGTAAACTAGTAACATAGTAGGGAACAGGAGCATAAAAGAAAAAGGTTGGACCTCCTAACCCAGCATTCATTCCTAGAAGCCATCGAGGATAAAGATCTCCAGCCCAAAACTGCTCTACAAAGTGCTTAGACCACTTTGAGTGGAATTCTAGAAGATCGTGGGCATCGAAAAAACTATAAAATAGTACTGGAATAGTTAGAATTAATCCAACTGATATAATTCCTGTGACATGTAATACATTGGCGCGTTTTGCTTTAATAAACATAACTAAGATGACTCCTGGTTTGTCTCTAGTAAAGCTTTTACCTATTTTTTAGTTCCATGCTTGAGCGAAGCGTTAGGCATTAGCCTATAACTTCGAGCATTAAGAGTAAAGAAAAGCACTAAAAAAACAACTTTCGCGAAAAGCCTAATAAATAAGTAATCTATCAAGCATTTCTATCTAAAACTCGCTCTACGCTCAGTCTTTATAGAAAAAATATATTCACGGACGATTTTTAAAGATTAGACTTTTTCTATCATTTGGCTGATTTATCCTCTGGGAATAGCAAACACAATATGACGATTAGAAGGTAAAGAATCAGCAGAGAGGACAATATGGCTGACCAGCTCAAAAAGGGCGATCACGTTAAGTGGAAGGCTTCGCAGGGTGAAACTAGTGGCGAGGTGGAAAAGAAGCTTACCTCACCAATAGACATTAAAAGTCACCACGTCGCCGCCTCAGAAGATAACCCGGAGTATCTGGTAAAAAGCGACAAAACAGGGAAAGAAGCGGCTCATAAGCCTGACGCTCTAGAAAAGCTCGAAGAATAGCGTTAAGCTCTAAAATTTCCCAGAGTGAGAAAGCTTGCTCCTGGCAGCACTCGCTGTTGAAGTTGACGGTTAACTTGGTCAGCAGCGGCGAGTCCTGACAGCATGGCGCTTTCCACATCGCCACCTCCACACCAATCGCCACAGCAGACCAGAGGCGGATCAGTTCCAGCAGACAGGTAGGTCTCGTGCCAAGGACGGCTGGGGAAGGCATAGCGCCAACGGTGAACCTGTATCCAGTCGGGCTGATTCAGCCAAGGTAGCAAATGCTGAGCTGCATGCAGCAACTTGTACCCAACTGAATTCAAATCATGGGTTTCTAAGTGGAGCTTGGCAAAATCAGAGCTACTTTGGGCTACAAACACCAACGGATCTACATGTCGCTTACTGCTGTCCCAGCCAATCCAAGCTAGATCGGAATTGTCTAGAAATGTAACAGCTTTCCAGGTTGGCTCTGGATGTGAGCAGGCATAGCCAGCAATAACGCTGAAGCAGGGGTTAAATTCTACGGAGCGCAGGTTATGCAGAAATGTAGGTACAGAAGCTAAAGTTTCTAAAAGGGACAAGGCTTGAGGCGCTGGAATGGCAAACACTACGGCCCCAGCTGTCAGTTTTAGGTCGTCTGAGTCTATACTCGTTGCCCCTACAGAGTCAGGAGCAGGTTCTAGGGTAAGACACCAACCTCCCTCTGTTGGCGCGATCGCCTGGACTCGCCGGTTTAACCGAATTTCTAGATTCGCTGCCAGAAATTTGGCAACCGCACTCATCCCAGCGGGTGCGACGTAGAGGGGATGGGTTGATGGCTGAAGCTGCGGCTGTTCTGGTAGCCGCTCGTAGACCGTATCGGTCCAGAGTTGAAGGACGTGGCGATCGCTCAAAACTTGAACCAAATCCTGTAGGTACCCCTTTGGTTCCAGGTAGCGTGTGCCATGATCGGCGCAGGTACCGTGCAGCCGCCGCGTGGCGACTCTTCCCCCTACCCCACGAGATTTCTCTACAACCACTACACTGTAACCAGCCTGAGATAACTGCTGAGCGCAGGTAAGGCCAGCCATCCCCGCACCAATGACTGCAACATCAAACATAAGCGTCAACCTCTTAAGAGCAAAGAGTAGAATAGGGGACAGGATGGGGTTTGGGAGGGAGCGACATTGGACGAGCTAAGAGCGGGGCTGGAACTAGCCACAGAAGAAGAATTGCAGCAGCTGACGGAAATTCTATTCCGCCGCAAGTTTAATCCCCTTGATTATGTTCACACACCTGAACCAATCGATATTCAAAGCCGAGACAGAGAATCCTGGCTGGATGCAGTAGAGCAAAGATTTCGCTACTTGGCGGCAGATGGTTTGACGGTGCTGCGGGGACGCACCGAGCAAGTAACCTACAGGCAAGCTTTGGTTCAGGTTTGTCGGTATCTCAAAATTCCCTATTCTGATGCACTCACCACGACCGATCTAGAGGCAGAGGTGTTTCTCTATCTGTTGGGCAAAGCGTGGAAACAGTTACCCGCCTCTGAACAGCAAATGTTGGCAGTGCAAGTGCAGCGATCGCTAGCTCAATCGCAACCAGAACCACTACCGCTTTCAGTGCAGCGCGACCCCTTGACTTTGCTAGCTAAAGGCGGTAGCGCCATCGCCGTTAGCTCCATCCTTCAGCCAATGCTGCTACAGCAGCTTGCTCGTCAGTTTGCGCTGAACTTTGCCAGCTATCAAGTCGCTCAGCAAGCGTTGATTCAAAGCGGCGCAGCGGCAACGGTGCAGTTTGAGGGCTACTTGGCGCTACAAACCGCACGGCAAGGTATGGCAGTCAGTGCTGCTCGTTATGGGGCAGTTCGAGGGGTATTTGCCTGTCTCGGCCCAGCACTATGGACTTGGTTCTTTGCTGACCTGGGTTGGCGGACAATCTCTACCAACTACAGTCGCATCATCCCGATTATCTTTGCCTTAGCTCAAATACGTCTCACCCGCGCTGAATATTGGGAGCCAGCTTAAGAAAGCGTGAACGATGAATTGCTATAAAGGATAAAGAATAAATTTCATACTTTATACATTATCCTTCATACTTTTCGACATCCCGACCACCGTTTACAGACGACATGGGAATATGCTCAACTGGCAATTGTAGCGTTGCCACTCAGTCCATCGCTTGCTGGTCTATTGCTGGTGCTAACTAGTGGGTGGATTTGGTGGCAGCAGTATCTCCTCATTGTTCGCCGTCCCCTCAACCGAGGACTCGCTCTGTTGGGCATTTGGCTGGTTATTACAGCTTGCTTGGCCCACAACCAGTCTGAAGCTTTGATTGGCCTATTCAATTTCTTACCGTATTTCTTCGTATTTGCAGCCTACAGTGTCTTGATCCAAACACCTACTCAACTGCGCCAGTGTGCTTGGCTACTGGTGGTTACTTCCATACCCGTAGTGCTTATCGGCTTGGGACAGTTATTTTGGGGTTGGGCAGGTCATTTCCAATTTCTATGGATTTTGTTCGATTGGGTCATTGTACCTAAGGGTGAACCGCCTGGTCGGATGGCGTCTGCATTTATGCATGCCAATATCCTGGCGGGCTATTTACTGATCGTGTTCAGCCTCAGCCTAGGGTTATGGATCGACAATTATCACTCGGTGTTTCCAGCTAAAAAACGGGTGGGACGTTTGTACCGAGTGTCTCTAACTGCTTGGCTGCGCTGGGGGTTTTTGAGTGCAGTAGTTATCGGTAATCTCGTCGCCCTAATTTTGACAGATTCTCGAAATGCTTGGGCGATCGCTGTGTTTGTCAGTCTGGCTTTTGCTCTTTACCAACGCTGGCGCTGGCTACTGGCTGGGGTGTCTGGGGTGGCTGGAAGCATCCTCTGTGCTGCTTTTGGTCCTTTACCTGTGCAGCAATGGTTTCGGGCAGTGATCCCCGCCTTCTTTTGGGCACGGCTAACAGACCAACTTTACCCGGACCGACCACAGGCGATGCTAAGAACAACTCAGTGGCAGTTTGCTTGGTCTTTGACGCAACAGCGTCCCTGGATAGGTTGGGGGTTGCGGAACTTCAGTCCCCTTTACGAAGCGCAGATGCACGTTTCGCTGAATCATCCACACAATCTGCTGCTGATGCTAACAGCTGAAACTGGCATTCCATTTGCTGTTTTATTCTGTAGCTGGGTCATTTGGGCTGTCGTTCCAAGCATTCATCTGTGGCGTAATTGGCAGGTAGCGGTATCTGCCTCTGGGCAGTTGCTTCAAGACAGGCTAGTATTTTTTAGTTATTTAACGGCATTTTCAGCATGTGTGCTGTTTAATACAGTGGATGTAACAGTGTTTGATGTGCGGGTCAATTCACTGGGTTGGCTGCTACTTGCGGCAATTTGTGGAGTGGTGTACAACCGGCAAACGATTGGGACGAGTTCCAATTATTCTTAGATGACGGAGGAGCGATCGCCCCCTTGGAAGCGGTAGATTTAAAGTACTCAAAAAATCTTCGCAACTAGGCATGAGGCTGCGATGACTCAAGAACGGGCAACAAATAGCGAGCGTGGGGTACCCAACCAGCCGAGTTATTACACCTTGCTGGGACTGCATCCTTCAACATCGGCATTAGAGGTTCGACGTGCCTACCGGGAACTTAGCAAGCGCTATCATCCCGACACGACAGATTTGCCAACTGCGATCGCTACTGCTAAATTTCAGCAACTCAACGAAGCTTACGCGACTCTAAGCAGCCCAGAGCGGCGGTTGAATTATGATCTAAAAATTGGCTATTCGCGCCTCTCTGTCATTCAGCCACCACCCGACTTGAACCGTCCAGATTCGCGGTCAAGCTGGCAGTCTTCTGCCTATCTCGACCCAACTGACCGCCCTCTCTCAGCGGGAGAAATTTTCGCTTTGTTTATTTTGGCATTAACTATTGCGGGCTGTCTGCTTTTAGCGATCGCCATTGGCTTAACCCGTGGTGACATCCAAGCAGTAGTCCTGCAACCACCTAGGGCTGTCCAGCAGCAAGTCGAAGGCTCGTCGCTCATGCCCACTCAGCAATTTGCTCCGCAAGCGCCCCTGTCAAAATCTAATTCGTCAATCTAGAATTCAAACATAATCGGGCACCAAGTGAGTTGCCTGGTAGCCATGCTAAAGGACTACTGGACACTAATAAAACTCAAAACTCAAAACTCAAAACTCAAAACTACCAAAACACTATGTCTCTTCCTTCCGCTGACACTCCTTTGTACAACCATCCCCTCCCAGAAATTGAGCGGTGGCTTAGAAATCACGGCTGCCAACAAGACCGAGAGCAGCTGCACTGCTGGCGTGTTCAACAACCTAGTTGGGAAGCGGAACTCTGGCTTGATGTCGATCAGCTGACGGTGCGATACCTGCAAGCTGGGGAAGAGAAACAAGACATTCAACGGTCTTTCAAATACTCTTTAACCCGTCAGGACGTTGAGGATGCAGTTTTCACTGGTCCATAATCCGTCATCGTCACACTTTGCCAAACCGACGCTCGCGCTGCTGGTAGGAAGACAAAGCTCTATGAAACTCAGCGCGGTCAAAATCTGGCCATAGAGTCTCGGTGATGTAGATTTCGGCATAGGCCATCTGCCAGAGCAGGAAATTGCTGATGCGCATTTCTCCACTGGTACGAATTAATAGGTCTGGATCACAGATTCCAGCAGTATAGAGGTGGCGTTCAAACAGAGCCTCGTCTATTTCATCCGGCTGGAGTAGACCCTGCTGAACCCGATGGGCGATCGCCCGACAAGCCGCCAAAATTTCCTGCCGTCCTCCGTAGTTCGTTGCCACAGTGAACTGAATGTCGCGGTTGTGCTGAGTTTCCTCCATCGACCGCGAAATTTCCATTTGAAGCGATCGCGGCAAGGCAGGCAGGTTTCCCACAAACTGAATTTGGACATTTTCCTGCACCATCTCCCGCAGTTCTCGCCGCAACACCCGCTCAAACAGGGCCATTAAGAAATCGACCTCCTCCGACGGGCGGCCCCAGTTTTCCGTGGAAAAAGCATAGGCTGTGAGTGCCTGTATGCCCCAATCCTTACAGCAGCGGAGCAACTCCTTTAGTACGTCAACTCCCCGTTTGTGCCCCATAATTCGGGGCAATCCTTGACGCTTGGCCCACCGACCATTGCCGTCCATAATCACTGCCACATGTCTCGGCAGCAGCTCTCGTTTCAGGTCAGAGGGTAAATCTTGTAACACAATTGGCTTTACAGTCATTTTTTCTCTCGAGAAGACGCTGGTGATGGTATACCAAGTAACCG
>CAXUIV010000035.1:1620-16725 GCA_964250875.1 uncultured bacterium | reverse complement strand
ACTCCGACACCTTCTGTAACTCCCAACCCTGTCGATCCGGCAACGGTAGAGTTACTGAAAAGCCAGCTTCAGTTCCTACAGGATGCCAACACACGCATAACGACGAGCTTTAACATTTATGTTGCCCTTATTAGTGCTGTCACAGTTCTTTTTGTAGGGATTGCAGCTTGGCTTTTCAATCGCACACTAAGTGAAGCAACACAAGAAGTGGATCGACTGGTTAGAGCCGAGGTCAAGCGAGAGGTTGGCAGAACAGTGAAAAGTCGGGTGGAATATCTGGAGCAGGTTTTGCAACGAGAAGAAGTCCTCGGTTTAGTTGACGTTGACTATATCTTGCAGCAGGCTTCAGATCCTTTACCAATCGAGTACAAACTGCTCAAAGCACGGTTCGCTAACGTTCAAATCAAAAAGCTAGACAGCCGGAAATTGAGCAGGGATGTGGTTGTTCTGGACCTAGTCAACTACCAATCAGCGGGGCAGGAATTAACTGAAGATGAAGTCGATCGAGTGTTGCAGTCGATCGCAGACAACCTTCCGGCTGAAGCCGTTCTCGTTGTTTATGTTCGGGGACGGTACAAGGCGATTGAAAAGCTTGGTCAGTCACCAAAACCGCAGGAGAATCGCAGAAAAGTTGATTACTATGCCTCTGCCAATGCTCCAATTCCCTTGATAGGCACTGTCATCAATTCCGCTTATGTCGCCTATGCGCTGCACAGTGCATAAGAACGAGCGTGAAAGTATAGTTGGCTACGATTAAACCTGCTTTCAGATTTTGCACCCACTTCATCATTAAACCAGCATTCCATCCTGGCTTAACTTTGGGGAGATCTTCAAATAAGTAAAGTTGCGCATTCTACTGACACTCGCAATTTTTTTGTTAAATTAGGTACAAGTTTTCCATCAAAAAATCACAGTCTCCGGATTGAACTGCAATCGGGCTGGCTAGTCAGTAAACGTTGAAAATCCACTGTTCAAAACATGCCCGATCGTCCTATGTCTCACGATGCTGCATTATTGGTTATTCAGCAGGCTGTTTTGATTCTCGTCCAGTGGGCCGACCCAACATTTACCTACCCCTGTTCTACCCAGTCCGCAGCAGAGGATGTTCGACAGGCTGTCAGCAAGGCAAGACGAATCCTTAAATGGGCTGATGAGAGTAACCTAACTCCGCTTCAGTTAGTGTTCGAGCGCATTCACCTCTCCCACAACCCAACTCCACTTCAATACCGACCCGCTTGGAAACTAGAAGCTTCTTGTCGGGGAACATTACAGATTCCCTACGCTAGCTGCGAGCGCCCTAGCTTAGATGACCTCAAAGCATGCATCGCTCAAGAATTCCCTCTTTTAGACTGGAGAAATTTATCCCAACTCACCGTATTTCTAGAAAAATTTGCCTCCCATATCAGCTACGGAGAACCAGACATTGCCCTGCTAGATTTGGCGCGGACAACTGCCGCATTAGCTGCTGCTCTGGCACAAAGTCCAAAAAATGACCAACTCGCTTTGGTTGCAGGAGATTTCACGGGAGTTCAAAAATTCATTTACACCATCTCCTCAGATGGCGCACTCAAGTCTTTACGGGCACGCAGTTTCTACTTAGATTTAGTGACCGAAGAACTCGTTCAACAGTTGCTTGATGCCCTAAACCTTCCCCGCACAAATATCATCTACTCCGGAGCCAGTAAATTTTACCTGCTTACTGCGGCAACTGAAACCCTGGAACAAACCGTTCGGCAGATTCAAATGTCCTTCAATACCTGGCTTCTAAGGGAATTTCAAAGAAAAGTCTTTCTAGCAATGGGAGTTGAGACATTCCCAGCTTCTGAGTTAGAAGAAGTAAACTCTCAGGCAACTCATACGCCCTTGGCTCAACGTTGGCAAGCTGTTAACAAGCATATGATGGCTCAGGCATCCCGCAAATTTGAGCAGCAACTAGATGAAGTTCTCGATCGGCGTAAAAGTCACGATCCCTGTAAAGTTTGCCATCGGGACGACACAGACAAGCTACAGCGACTAAATCAACACGAGCCGGATTCTGTGCTTGCGTGTAAAACCTGTCGAATAATGTTCCAGCTAGGGGATCAGTTGCCAGAGGTAGTTGCCTTAGTGCGATCGCTCCAGCCTTACAACAACTTCTTCAAAATCAAAATTCAATCGTCCTACTACCACCTCTGTCCGACTGAGCATTCCTACACAGCCATTCCACAACCTAATGTCACGCTGCTGATTAACAACTGGCACTGGCAAGATTACGCTTCAAACCAATTCACCCCATTGCTGTTAAGCAACTACTTCCAAAAGAGTTCAACAACAGGAGGTTTTTTATCCGCTGGTGAAATGGCAGAAGCAGCAGAGAAATCTGGCTGTATCCCTAGAGTTGGTTATCTTCGTATGGATGTAGATCGACTCAGCCAAATCTTCTCAATAGGGTTGGGTCGATGGCAAACCTTGCCGCGACTTGCCAGCCTCTCGCGCCAGATGACTTACTTTTTCAAGGTTTACCTCAAAAGCTTGGCAGCCGAGCGCGACCTCCCCTCAGGTTCTCAACAGCGCAATCCCTCCGATCGGCGTCCCAACTTATTATTTATCTATGCAGGTGGTGATGACTTGTTTGTTAGTGGCGCTTGGAATGAGATTGTAGACTTTGCCTTTGATGTCTATCAGGCTTTTCGGGCATATACTGGACACCATCCAAACATTACGCTCTCTGCTGGAATCAGTATCGTCGATGTTAAGTTCCCACTCTATCAAGCAGCCAATCAGGCAGGTGATTTTGAGAAGGACGCTAAGCGCAATGCTCGCGATAGTCTTAGCCTGTTCGGACAGGTTTTTAAATGGAGTGAGTGGTCGGGGGCACAGGCTGAGACTATTCTCAAATCAGAGGATCGGCAGTATCTACACTCAATTGAATCACCAAGCTTATTTGGAGTTTTGCCCTTCGTCATCAGATTAACTCCACAACTAGATATCAATTTATCCCGCAGCTTTATCCAAAACCTGTTGCTGACTGCTCAAGTTCAAAGACAAATGCTGGAAAGAATTAAAAATGCTGCACTCAACCAGCAACAAGATACTCGTTATTTCTTACATCTGCCGAGAATAGCTTACACTTTAACTCAGCTCCCCAGAGCAGTTAAAGAGCATCAGGACTTTGAAAAGATTCGTACTTCTTTGAAGAATCCGCGAAACGCTCCTTACTTTGGTGCGATCGCCACTTGGATTGAACTCCTCACCCGTACATCTAAATCATGAACAAACAGCACCAAAGACTTAATTCACCTCCTATAAAAACAGCTCAACCAGCTCAAATTCAATCCACACAGCTAAGTCAATCAGGCAACCAGTCTAACCATCAAGACATTGTTGAAAAGATGGTTAGTAAAATTGATAAATTCACAGATGGCCTGCATAAGTATGGAACCCGTGATTTAGTTGAGGACGCTGAAAAGTTGGGTAAGCTACTTGCTGACAAAAAATTGAAGACAAATCAAATTCGTAAATTTCTAGATGCTATCAACCAACTTAAAGTCGAGTTGAGGCGAAGAAGAAACATGACTGAGGAAGTTAAGTCAGAGTTAGACTTACTGAGACCTAAGCTTGCTTATGCTGCTGCACGACAGAGAGGAAGGCAAGACAATTCCGGTCCAGTTGAGCCACTAAAGAAAGTTTTGGACGCAGCCCTCAAAAAGGTCTACGTAGAAGAGGATTTTAAGCGCTTGGCTCAACTCATTGAGTCCATTATTGCCTATCACAAAGCAGCAGGAGGAGAAGATCAATGACAGCATCAATTAATCACAGGCGGCAAAAGAGACTGCTGGGTAAGTTGAAGGTTATTAGCGAACTTGTGATTAAGACAGGCATTCATATCGGTGGTGGTGGTGAAAAACTAGAAATTGGTGGACTTGACAAACCAGTCATTCGCGACCCAATCACGCTTCACCCCTATCTTCCTGGTTCATCCATTAAGGGCAAACTGCGCTCAATTCTAGAGCGTTTAGAAGCTAAGCCCGTGAATCGTAAAGGTGGATCTGGTACCTATCGCTATGAAAGTGATGACTTAGAAGATGGGTATACAGAGATTGAGAACACGACACCTATTAAATTCATGGGTGCTCGTCGTTGTCCAGTTAGCCGCATATTTGGTTCGACGGGTGCGAACTGTTGGATTAAAACTTCTATTGTTACAGAACAAGGGTTAGAGTCAGTTAATAATTCACCCAAGCCACGCCGAGATCTTGAAGGTGATGAAGAGTTCAAGTTAGTAAGAGGGAGGAATTCGCCTGCTCGTCTCATTGTGCGGGACTGTCATCTTGTAGAGACGTCAGCAACAGAACTAGAGGATGTTGATACTGGGTTATATATGACAGAGTGGAAATTTGAGAATGGACTAGATCGAGTCACCGCTGCTGCCAATCCCAGACAAGTGGAGCGTGTGCCAAAGGGAGCAAGATTTAATTTTGAAATGATCTACACTGTTGAGACTGAGAGTGCAGAGCCAAACAACTCCGATGAGATTAATCAAGCGTTTGCTGATGCAAACAATGATCTGAGAAATCTGCTTCGTGCGCTCCTAATTCTTGAAGACGATGCATTAGGCGGACATGGTTCTCGTGGTTACGGTAACGTGAAGTTTGAAATGCTACAGTTTGTTTATCATGACTATCAAAACTTTGTCAGTAGTAATGATAGTTCACTTGCTCTACCCCGTCATAGATCATTAGCGGAGCCACTTGAGAATACAGCTAAATTACCAGCAAAGTTCGCTGAGATCCAGCAACTACTGCAAGGGAGAAACAGTGAGAGATGAGCATCTGGAAACTCGTCAGACTCAAATTTGGGCGTAATGTGGCTCATTTTGGCGAACTCGGTATAGGTATTGAAGAAACTAGCGAGCGAGTGCGATCAGATACTCTCTTTAGCGCCTGGATTAGTGCATACGCTCGGCTGGGTGAAAATGTAGAAGAGTTACTGGAGAAGTTTACCTCTCAAGCTGAACCTCCCTTTCGCCTGAGTTCTACCTTTATTTACCAACAAGTTGAAGGTGAGCTTGTTTATTATCTCCCCCGTCCGCGCAAAGTTCCGCCTAAATATCCTATTAATGAGGATCTGAGCTTTGCCAAAGATTATAAAGAGCTAGAGTATTTGCCATTAGACGTATGGCACTGTTGGTATCAGAGCGATGTAGAGGTATCAATTGAAGCTGACGTCAAAGCTTTAACTGACCCAGGGGCGAAGCGTAACTACAAGAATGCTTTCAAGGACAACAAAATTCCTAAGATTGCCGTTGATCGCATTACAAGAGCAACAAACCTCTACCACACTGGACTTGTGCAGTACAGATGGCAACCAAATCAGAATGAGCTAGATGGCATTGAGAGTCTATCAGGTTTGTACTTTTTGGTTAAATTTTCCAATCTAGAATGGGTCGAACCCTTTTTTGCAACATTAGACTTTTTAGGTGGAGAAGGCATTGGCGGGGAACGGTCAAGCGGAGCCGGACAGTTCAGAGTTGATCGCTCTCCTAAGGAATCTATCAATACAGATCCTGCTCTCCAACTCACTCCTCTCTGGAAACAGGCGATCGCAGCTTCTAATGCTAATGCCCATATGCTGATGAGTTTGTTTTGGACAGATGACAGATTTGAATTGAACACTCTCCTAGAGAACGAAAATCTAAGAGCAAGCTATGAGCTACAGGAGCGAGGTGGTTGGATTACCTCTTCTGCTTCCAATGGTCGCCAGTTACGCCGTAAAACCGTGCAAATGTTTGCCGAAGGTTCTGTTTTTCTAAAAACTCCCATAGGAAAACTGGCTGATGTGACTCCTAAACGCTTTACGAACAACCATTTAGTTTATCGCAGTGGAATTAGCCTGAGTCTACCCATCAACATCCACAAGGAATCGTAGTTATGGTTTCCGCTTCTGAACCTACACTTTCTAAGCAATATGAATTTGAAGCCAAACAAGTTCAGCTAACCAGCGGAATTTTGCACATTGGAGGTGAAGTATCAAAATTAAGTCCCTTCGAATACGTTCAGACAGACAAGCGCGTGTATTTGCCTAGTCAAGATGCACTTGCTAGAGCTTTAAGGGCTAAGGGACGACTCCAAAAATACATCCAACGGATTGAAGAGCGAGAGGAGATCGAATCGCTTTTAGAGGAGACGTTTGGGGAACGGTGGTATCTCGCGAAAGATGCGAATGATAGAGCAATTTTCCCTAAACACCTAAGTAGTTTGAAATGGACTGAGCAAAGAATCACAGACTTGCGGCCCATGATACGTAATGGATTTGGACAACTATACATTCCAGGTTCATCCATTAAAGGAGCTATCCGCACAGCGATCGCTTATCACATGCTCAAACAAATGCCAAAGCCTCATTTTAGCAGTGAGATTGAAGAGCGAATCCGTAGCCGCATGGGAAGAATTGGGAACAAAGCTAAGTTTGATGATGAACTCTTTATGGATAAGCTGTTCTCTGACTTCGCTCTTGTGTACAAAGGAAACCGATCGCCTGGTAAGACGAGTTTACCAAACACAGATTTTATGCGGGCAGTTCATATTACAGACTCAGAGCCTCTTCTAGAACAAAAAGAGACTAATAAACAAGGTAAGCCCCTCTTTTTTAATTTACCCATTGTTATAGAAGTCATCGCGTTGAGTCATTTCAGAGATGGGAAGGCCAAGTACAAGGCTCCCATTTATACGGAGATAGTCAGACATGTAAGAACTCAGTTTACCATCCGCCTCGATCGGAAAATGCTGTCTTGGTTCCACAGAGAACAGGGTATGGAAATTCCCTTCAAAACAGTAGATGACATTTTAAGAATCTGTAAGGAATTTGCCCAAGAGCAGTGGAATACAGAACACAATTACTGGCAGGATATTCAGGATAATCCTAATGCTCGAGACAGCAATAATCAGCCGATTGCCTTAGAGTTAAGTGCAATCCGAAGAATTTACGAACCAGAAAAATGCCCGTATCATTTAAGAATAGGTTGGGCAAGTGGAATGACGGGTACAACAATCAACCTACTGCTTGAAGATGATTTGAGAGCTGAAATTCGCGATCAGTGCAGTCCTAATCAAGCTCCTGGGTTTGAAGCTCCCAAATCTAGAAGAGTAGTCACCATATCAAGTCGAGAGATTAAATTTGTGCCTGGATGGGTCAAGCTTGAAGAGCTAAAATTATGTTAATTCGCTCAACCTGGACATTGACTGTTGCCGAGTCAACGGTATTACCTCGTTCCTACAACATAGAGTTGGTAAAGGATCTGCACCAGCGCATGAACCTGGAGATGAGCAGCGTCGCAACTCCTCCAGTCGCTTTCTCAGGCATAATTGGGCATTGTACAGCTTCCGGAGATTTCTTGACCTTTCACCCTGGTAAGTTTTACCAACTGTCTTTGTATGGACTGCAAGAAAAGACATCTAAGCTAATTGCTGCGCTCGACCTGACCTCCGCGATCGCCTTTCTGGGTGCAAAGTTTGATGTGGTTGAGCGGAATGATGAAGTGACTAGTTACGAGGGGCTGTATACTACCTTGGTTGCAAATGAACCGGAACCTAACAGACGGTTCGATCTCCAGTTTTTAACTCCTACAGCCTTTGCTCAAAATCGACTACATTTGCCATTACCAGTTCCTGCGCTCATGTTTCGCAGTTGGTTAGAGCGCTGGAACAGCTTTGCCCCAGTTTATCTCGGTGGTGATGAATTAATTGGATATTTGAATCATGCAATAGCTGTTAGAAAGCATAGCATTCAGACGAGATCGTTTCCGGTTTACCAAGGTCGGATCAGTGGATTTGTTGGAAATGTATTGCTGCAAACTCTGCATGGGACTGAGCCATTACTCGCGAATGTAGCGAATTTACTGGTGTGTTATGCACAATTTACCGGAACGGGGGTAAAAACCCGTTTAGGCATGGGGCAGACGAAGCTGAGAAGTGAACATCAATGATTGATCGAGAGTGTTCTTGAAATATGGAGCATTTTTCTGGATTTCTCTATCCAGATTAAGAATATACAAACAGGAGACATTATTCTGTCTGGTATAGATATGAAGCGTATTCTACTTTTAGCGGCCAATCCAGTAACAACTGTTCCTCTTCAGTTAGAGGCAGAGTTTCGAGAAATTAAGACTGCAATACGGTCTTCCCTACATCGAGATCAGCTAGATCTTAGAAAAGAAGGAGCGATTCGCCCGAAGGACTTAGCATCGGTGGTTCCAGAATATAAGCCTCATGTTATTCATTTCTCTGGACATGGTGCAGGGCAGCAAGGTTTGTTTTTGGAAGATGACGATGGACAAACCAGGCTTATTGACGCAGCAAACTTGGGTCGGCTGTTTAAGCTTGTTGCAAACCAGGTGGAGTGTGTCGTCCTCAATGCATGCTTCAGCGAAGTTCAGGCTGAGATCATCCGGCAGCATATCAATTATGTCGTTGGTATGAACGATGCTATTGGCGATCGCACGGCAACAGACTTCTCAGTTGGATTTTACAACGCCTTGGGAGCCGGGGAGTCCTACGAGAACGCTTATGAATTTGGCTGCTTTGCAATTGCAGGTACACAACAAGAACATATTCCCGTTTTGAAGAAGAAAGTCTCGTTGCAAGATTCAACCGTAAATCTCTGGGTTCACGGATGGAACAAGCAAAGCTACGGCGGTTTTCCTCATGTTGAACTGAACTGGACACTGTATTTTAACATCAATACCCAACCCCGCCAAATTGCCGATCATGAGACCTGGAATAATATTCTCTTCCCCCAACTGTTGAAAGTTCGAGAAGAGTTGAGCCAGACGCCGATGGGGGTAACGATCAACTTGCGGGGGTTGTTGCCACTGACTGTAGCGATCGCGATCGGCACCATATTTCCAGATACTCGTCGATACAGCTTTCAATTAGAACAGCGAACTACTGGGAGAGACTCCCTATGGCGCTCAGATACAACGCCTTCTGCACTTCGATTTCAGGTAATTGATGAGCGAGGAACCGAGGGTGCTAACCTGCTCGTAGCCCTATCCATAACAGGATCCTCGCAACGAGAGATCGCTCAACTGTTCGAGAATTCCCAGTTTGGATTCAGCGCCATGATCTATGTAGAACCGAACCAAGGCACTGGCGAGCGAGCGCTGGGATCGGATGCCGATGCCGTTGCTCTGGCCATTCATGCTAAAGAATTAATTCGGTGTTTCCGTGAAAAGTATGCTGCAAATTGTATCCACTTGGTGGTGTACGGTCCCCAAAGCTTTTGTGTGTTCTTAGGGCATCGGCTTAGGGTAGTTGGTGAAGTCGTCTGCTACGAGCGCGTAGCCTCTGGTCATCATTTACCATCTGTTTTACTGCAAACAGGTTAACTCAATTGCGTTCGCCTCATACCCAGATGCGTTTTGATACCGAGGTTTTTGTTCCTTTCGTTGAAACTGGCATTTGTGCCATCATTCCGCCTAAATCAAAATCCCATCCTGCGCAGTTTCCTCCTACTTTAGGTATTTGAATAGCAATATTAGAAGCGTAAAATACAATGATTGACTCAGTTGCCGTTCACGCAGACAGAGATCTCATTGCACAAATTAGCGATCGCGCTCAAGCTCACCCAAACCTGACAAGAAATATAGCAATCCTAAATCATTTGCGAACAACCTGTAGAGACGTTACATGTAACGTCTCTACATGGGAACACTTTTTTTCATTGAAGAGCCTTCCTAGCTAGCTTTGTATAGGTTTTCACTGTTTCATATGGCATCTCCATGTCTGCTGCAATATCCCGCGAAGATTGGCCAATTTCCCGTCGGGCCAAAATAGTTGCCCAGGTTTCAGCAATGTTCGTTGCCCGCTCACCTCCTGTGCGTTGACGCTGTGCGGCAAACAGTTCTGTTAACTCTGCAATGCGCTGTGCTAGAAAATCTTGCAGTGTCGGTTGAGAGATTTCTGTTGGAGCAGATGACCACCCCAATCGAGTTTGTCCTAAACCAAAGGTGGTTTTGTGCCCTGTACCGCTGTAGGGGGCCAATCGCCCTAAAGCCATAAAAAGCTGTACGTATTCTGATTTTGCTGCTTTGGTTAGTCCTAACTCAATTGCTCCAGTGAACCCGGTCACTGAACCGCGTTTACCAGCAACGGTTTTGACCGATTGCAGATGATGTCGCAGAATCACAACATGCTCTTCAATCCAATCCAGAAAATCCTCCTGCTCATATTTAATGCCAGCAAAGTCATTCCAGCGCCGGAGGTAGCTGTGAAACAGGTTGGCGGGCACGGGTAAGGGGAAGTGATTGCCCCGGCGGCGAAAGCTCGTTGGAGAGAGGAAGGAAAGAGCAATCTTAGGAGAGGGAGGGACGGGAGTTTCTAATAGTTGCCTGTAGGTTGTTGGTGGATGGGTAGAGTCTGGGTTGTGCAGTCCCCAATTCACAATTTGTAAGGGCGCACCTCGCAGGTCGATTTGCTGGGGGGGTTGTCTCAGCCATGTTGACAGCCATGCAGCGACAGGCTGTGATAGGGCAGTTATTGTCCAGGTATAGATCTGTTGAGAGTTGACCTTAGGCACTCCGCCGGGTGAGATTTCAACTCCCTGAAGGGCTGAGATCGTGAAGGGTTTTTCGGATTCACCGTCGTGCAGGTAGGCTGATAGAGATGGGTCGAGTTGGCGCACCTGATCGAGCAGCCAAGCATGAAGTCCGATGGTGTACTGAGGATAGAGGGTAGCGTCACGGAGGGGTTGGAGTTGCAGGGTTAGACCGACCAGTTGAGCGTCTGCCCACGGTGATGCGGTGGCAGGTTTAGATTGCCGAGTGGGGGAACGTGCAGGAGACATAGAGGCTCATAAGAAAAGAAGTAGGATGCCTGGTATTTTAACCCCTGTCAGTATGTTTCAATCCCCATATGGGGAAGAAACGATGCAACATTGTCCAGAGGGTAGTGAGCAGGAGGCTTGAAATTTCTATAGAGAAGTGATTGACATGGTGCAAATCTTCCAGGCTAAAAATGTTTCTTTGCGTGAATTGAGAGACCGCCTTGGACTGGAACTGACGGGAGACGCTCAGTTTTTCCGAGAATGGCAGGACAACTCGCCAGAACTAATGGAGGAAGAAAAGCACCGGCTTGATCGCGTCAAAGCCAGCTTTTCTAATCTGCTAGAATATCCGCCTTTGCTGGAAAACACGGTCAAGATGGTGGTGCTATCTCCGCTCCTCGATTTGGCTGACGTTTACCTGAAACCGCTCCACATGAAGTCCGAACAGTCATTTCAGATTGTGATTGAGGATGAGGGGACGGTCATCCGAGGAGATGTGGATGTTTTGGTTCTGCGCGATCGCCTTTGGGTGATGGTGATTGAAGCGAAACGGGCAGGGGTGGATGTGGATGAGGGCAGGGCGCAACTGTTGTCCTATATGTTGGGAAGCCCAACTTCAGATTGTCCTGCGTATGGCATGCTGACCAACGGCAGGAATTTTCTGTTTGTGAAACTAACCTGCCAACCGACTTCTCAGTACGCCCTTTCCAGACTGTTCAGTTTGGTCAATCCAGGGAATGAACTGTACGTGGTGTTAAGCATTCTGAAGCGCTTAGTGCAACTGGCTCGGCAGAGTCATGAGAATGGAGTTATGAGGGAGTAGGAACATGGGTGCCAAATGACTATGCTTCTAATCGCTACATACGTTTGAACCGTACCAGTCACGTCTTCTGCTAATCTACATAATCGTGCTGCGGCACGACACTATTTTTCTTTTATCAGCAACGTTATCAGTCATTGAATAAGCGACGGTCCAAGAACGGGTGTTTTGAGCGTCTGATGGTGCTAGCTTTAGCAGTTGTGCTTTGGTTGGGCTACAAGCAGATCAAAACCTCCCTGGAGCAACCTCAGGCAATATTAGTTTTGGGTGGGGCAACAGAACGAGAGAAGTTTGCCGCTGAATTCGCTCGTCAGTATCCCGATCTACCTATCTGGGTCTCTTCCGGTAGCCCAAGAGCATATTCCGAACACTTGTTCGCCAAATTTGGGATTAGCCAGAGTCGGCTGCATCTGGACTATCGAGCAGTGGATACAGTCACAAACTTTACGACGCTGGTTGATCGGTTAAAAGCACGCGGCATCAAGAATATTTATCTCATTACCTCTGACGATCATATGCGCCGCGCCCAAGTTATAGCTGATGTTGTTCTGGGTAGCCGGGGTATTGACTTCAAACCGATTTCTGTTCCGTCTGGGCGATCGCCCGAACCAATTGAGAAAACTGTCCGGGATGGAGCTAGAGCTTTACTTTGGGTAACGACTGGCCATACTCTAGTTAAGAGTAAAGGTGACTGAAAACGTAAAGCACAGGCAATCTACTCACCTAGCTGTACGAGAACGTAGGGTTGCACGATTAGAGTTTTAAATCGCTTGGCGCGATCGCCATTCCAATCAGTCAACTGAATGGGTGTAGGTTTGTAAATGAATTGTTCACCAATCCAACGCTGTACAGATGGGACATCGTCACTGGCGATCGCGACCCCAACGTCAAGCAAATCTAATTCTGAGACGACTACGAGTAGGGCATCTCGCTGAGCGTGAGGAATGAGCCAGTTCCACTCAGCCTCATCTAGACTTTCTGCTAATTCTGCTCTCAAATCCTGCATTGTGTGGATCTTAGTTTGATTGAAGTATCAGCGCCCTAAATCGTGCAGGGCATTGATCGCCGCTGCACACTGCTGGGTCACAGCCTCTAGTTCTTCCCGCTCGGTTGAACCTGGAGCGGCAATGGGTTGACCAATCCGCACTGTTACTGGGACTGGCCTAAGCTTAGAGCCTCTCTTTAAAATACTTTGAGTACCCCATAGAGAGACGGGCAGTATAGGTGCTTTTGCCTTGGCGGCAATCAGCGCTGCGCCTAGTTTGGGAGCGGTAATGAGTCCATCCTCCGTGCGAGTGCCCTGTAAGAAAACACCAGTAGCCCAGCCCGCCTCCAGAGATTTCAGCGCTGCCCGGATAGCACTCCGGTCGGCAGCCCCCCGGCTAACTGGGTAAGCTCCATACAGTTGAATCGCCTGCTTCAGAACCGGAATTTGAAACAGTTCTTCCTTCGCCATGTATGCTACAGGTCGCCCGACACAGCTGGAAAGAATTGGTGGGTCAAAGTAACTGGCGTGATTACTGGCAACGACTAGTGGCCCTTGCTGGGGTACATTTTCAACACCATAAACCCGACCTTGAAAGTAGACATGCAGCGTAGGGCTGACAACCGACCATTTAAACAGGTGGTAGAGCAACAGGCTGACAAAAGGTTCGCGGCTTCGACCCATAGGAAAGTGGAGAGCAAATGGCTAAATGGGCAGGTCTTTAACACTACCAATGTTCTCTAAAACCAAATTAGGACAGATGCGCTTGATCAGGCCAGTCAATACTGTGCCAGGGCCAATTTCTATGACTCGCTCTATACCTTCATCTGGTAAGCGCTGAGAAATCTCTCGCCACCGGACAGAGCCAGTGATCTGCTGAGTCAAGCGTTGTTTCAACACAGAGGCATCAACAGTGGGTGTCGGTTCTACGTTGGACAAGACTGGGACTCTGGCTGACTGAAATGAGACGGATGCCAAAACTTCTTGGAACTCAGCCGCCGCCCCTGCCATAAAGGGAGAGTGGAATGCTCCTGACACCTTTAAGGGGACAGCACGCTTTGACTTCACCTGAGATAGTACGGCCTGCACTGCTTCCGGTGTGCCAGAAATCACCACCTGAGCCGGACTGTTATCATTAGCCAGCACCACGTCAGGTGTTTGGTCGAGCTGTTGCTGCAACTGGTCACGGTCAAAGCCCATAAGAGCAGCCATCATACCACCAGTGACGCTGTCCATGAGTTCTGCTCGCCGCTTGACTAAACGTAACCCGGTTGACCAGTCAAAGACCCCAGCGATGTACAGGGCAATGTATTCTCCTAAACTGTGACCAGCAACTAGGTCGGGCTGCTGTCCTTGCCGCAACAAATCTGCCAAAATGCTTTCCACGACGTACAGACAAGGCTGGGTGTAAAGCGTGCGCGATACTTGTTCTTCGTTTTGACATATCTCAGGCACCGACCAGCCCAAAATTTCTTCAGCTTGTTCAAACTTATCCTTAACAGCGCTCATGTCTAATAAATCCGCTCCCATGCCAACTTGCTGAGAACCCTGCCCAGGAAACACCCATGCGGTTTTTGTCATTGGTTGTTGGTTGTTGGTTGTTAGTTGTTGGTTATTGGTTGTTGGTTGTTAGTTGTTAGTTGTTAGATATGGAAAGTTTAATTTTCAGGTTTGCGGTACAGTCCAAAGCTTAAAACTCAAAACTCAAAACTCCCCTACCTACCCCACTGAAAGACGACGGCTCCCCAGGTGAGACCAGCACCGAAGCCAGAAGCGGCAATGATATCATTCTGCTGAATCTGACCCTGCCGTACAGCTTCATCAAGGGCGAGGGGGATGGACGCGGCAGAGGTATTGCCATAGTGAGCAAGGTTGCTGATGACTTTGTGAGGCGGAATGTTCAGACGCTCAGCTACAGCGTCGAGAATTCTTTGATTGGCTTGATGCAATAGCAGCCAGTCTACTCTGTCAACGCTGAGGTTGGCTCGAAACAGAGCTTTGTCAATCACCTCCGGCACCCGCTGTACGGCGAAGCGGTAAACTTCCTTACCGTTCATCGTGATTGGTTGATAGGTGCCCTGACCGACCTCAACGCCTTCAACCAGTGGGTGAGACTGAGCATTGTAAGCGAGGTTGAGGCACTGGTTTTGGGTACCATCGCTCTTGAGTTCAAATCCCAGCAGGCGATCGCTCTCATTTGCCTGGATGACCACTGCACCAGCGCCATCACCGAATAGTACGCATGTACCACGGTCTGTCCAGTCTACCCACCGAGAGAGAATATCAGCTCCAATCAGCAGGATGTTCTGGTAGACACCAGTTCTAATGTACTGGGCGGCTGTGACAAGTCCAAACACAAAGCCAGAGCAAGCCGCTGTAAGGTCAAAAGCGACGGCTTTAGTGGCTCCTAACTGAGCCTGAATTTGACAAGCACTGCCGAACAGGTCATCAGCGGTTGAGGTTGCCAAAATAATCATGTCAATTTCTGCCGGTGCGATTC
>CAXUIV010000035.1:0-1520 GCA_964250875.1 uncultured bacterium | reverse complement strand
TCATCAGCGGTTGAGGTTGCCAAAATAATCATGTCAATTTCTGCCGGTGCGATTCCAGCCATGGCGATCGCCTGACTGCCCGCTTGGGTAGCGAGTGCATTCAGAGACTCTGATACTGCTGCTAGCCGCCGAGAACGAATTCCAGTTCGGGAGGCAATCCACTCATCTGATGTTTCAACCAGCTGACTCAGTGCCTGATTGTTCAAAAAAGCTGCGGGTGCTGCCGAGCCACTGCCCGTAATTGCTAAGCCTAAATGTTGCATATTCTCCTTGGATGGGTAGGGGCGACCTGATAGGGCGACTCGATAGGCGACCCAACGGGTCGCCCCTACTCCTCATTCTGACTGCTGACCACTAACTTGCTGAGCGTCGTGATATTGGGACTGAATTCGCTCTAGTACCCTATTATCAATAGCTTCCTTCGCCAATCGAATTGCATTAAAAATGGAAGGTGCTTGAGAGCTACCGTGGCTAATAATGCAAATTCCAGCGACTCCTAGCAGCAAGCCGCCTCCGTGTTCTGCGTGGTCGATCCGCTGCTTAATCCGCTTGAGGTTTGGTTTCAACAGTGATGTACCCATTTGACCGCGTAAACCTTGGGGCAATTCTTCCCGCAGGATTTGAAGCACACTCTCACCGACTGCTTCCGCGAACTTTAGTAAAACGTTGCCGACAAAGCCGTCGCAAACGATGACATCGAAGCGTCCAGAAAGGACATCGCGGCCTTCAGCATTGCC
Source organism: uncultured bacterium (assembly GCA_964250875.1). Classification (GTDB taxonomy): domain Bacteria; phylum Cyanobacteriota; class Cyanobacteriia; order Cyanobacteriales; family Chroococcidiopsidaceae; genus CAXUIV01. The sequence continues at coordinate 783 of CAXUIV010000035.1, read as the reverse complement.
AATGAAGGCAACCCGATTGTTCTCTTGCAGCAGCTGGTGAGTGCGAACGGCTAGGTCATTGCCTTTGCCAGGTTCCTCACCGATGTTTAGCAGTCCGACCTTGGGTTCTGGAATACCTAGCACGTATTGACTGTAGACTGTTCCCATAACAGCGAACTGCTCTAAGAACTTAGGACGGCAGTCAACATTTGCTCCCACATCCAGAATGAGAACTGGTTTGCTGGCAATTAGTGTGGGAAACACTGCGCCAATAGCTGGGCGGTCAATTCCCGGCAGTCGTCCCAAGCGGAGAAGTCCTGCTGCCATGGCAGCTCCAGAATGCCCTGCTGAGACGACTGCCTCTGCCTTCTGTAACTTCACGAGATCCATTGCCACATTGATTGAAGCCTTAGGCTTGCGCCTGATTGCACTTAAAGGCTCCTCATCCATGGCGATCATTTCCTCAGCTGGAACAATTTCCAGCTCGTTTATACTCAGGTGTTGTGGTAAGGCAGCTTTAATCTGCTGCGGGTCTCCCACCAGCAACACTTCCACGCCCAATTCCTCCCGTGCCCGCAGTGCGCCAGTAACGATTTCACTAGGGGCGTGATCCCCACCCATGGCGTCAATTGCGATCCGTGCGCGAGTCGATCCCATTGCTCAAAGCTCTAGAAACCTTAAAAATTTTACCAGATGCCTTTGATCTAACTATCAACCTCTCTGGATTTGTACATAACTTAAATGGGCAATGGGGTGATGGGGGGCTTTAGGGTCATCTCTGGGGTTGGCTATGGTGTACACACA